>CANJYC010000203.1 GCA_947478985.1 Acidobacteriota bacterium
GCGAAGCCACGAAGCCCAGCAGCAGGCCGACGGCCACGCGGTCGAGACCGGGTTCGGTCTGCGCCTGTGTGGCGCTCATCGTCGTGGCGTTGGCGGTCATGCGTGCATGGCTTTCGTCTCGTTCGACGTCTTATTCGATACGGTGTACGCGAGCGCCCGTTCAGCCGCCGCCACGACCTGCTCTGGTGCGATGCCGGTCAGGCATCTGAAGTCCCCAGGCACGCACGTGCGCTGGTGACACGGACGGCATGCGAGCCCCTCCACCTGCACGGCCTCGGCAAACCATCGCGGATCACGCCAGGGCATCGATCGCTCCGCGAGGGTCGGGCCGAGCAGCGCCACAATCGGCGTGGTCGTGGTGCTGGCGATGTGTAGCGGGCCGCTGTCGCCCCCAATGTACACCGCGGACGCGGCGGCCAGCGCGCGGATCTCGCCGATGCCGAGGTGCCCGAGAAACGGCACGGCGTCGGCCAGGTCGCCCAGCCTGGCTTGGACGGCTTTGGTGATCCGGCGGGCAGCGTCCGCATCCGACGGTCCGGAAAAGAGCGCGACGCGCCGCCGGGGGTCGCGACGCACCAGCGCGCAGACCATGTCGACAAATGCCGATTCCGGCCACCGGCGGAACGGATTGCCTGCGCTCACGTGTACGGCGACGAGCGGGCCGGCAGCGATCCCCGCGTCCTGGAGACGCGTGAGGATGGACGCGGCCGCCTCCGGATCCTCCACCATCTCGAGTGGGTCGCGCTCGGGAGACGGCGCTTCTATGCCGAGCGGGGACAGCAGGTCCCATTGATTCCGCACGGAATGGCGGGGTGTCAGGTCCGGCGCCCGTTGGACAACGTCGGTGTACATCCACGATCGTCCGGCGATGGTGTAGCCGATGCGCCGCGGCGCACCGCTCGCCCAGGTCAGCCACGCGCTGCGGGGGCCGCCATGCAGGTCGAGGACGAGGTCGAACGCGCCGCGCCGCAACCTCCAGGCGAGCGCCAGATCGTCGCGCAGCCGCGCGAGTCCCCGCCGTCTGGGCGTGACGATGATCTGGTCGAGATGGGGATTTCCTCGGACGACCGGTTCGGCAACCGGTTCAACCAGGTACGCCAGGTGCGCGTCGGGAAACCGGCGGCGCAGCGCTCCGAGCAGTGGTGTCGTGAACGTGACATCGCCGATCAGACGCAGGCGGACGAGGAGGATCTTCACTACGCTTCGATCGTGGCCTCGTCGATCAGCATCACCGGGATGTCGTCCTTGATCGGATAGACCCGGTGGCACTGGCTGCACTTGAGTGCGGTGCCGTCCTTGACGAGCGTCACCGGCGTCTTACAGCTCGGGCATGCGAGGATTTCGAGCAGCTCTGCATCGATCGGCATCTGGTCTCCAGGGGAACTCAGGCACTATAACATTCTGATCTAGAATCCTTTAGCCATGACAGTTACCCGCACCGCGTCGTTCGCGCTCGCCGCGGTCCTGGTGGCCGCATTGTGCCCGTCACCGGTGTTCGGTCAGGCTCCAGCCGACGCGTACTTCGAGTTCCTGATGGCACGGCGGCTCGAGGGAAACGGGAATGACGCCGCGGCGTTCGCCGCGCTCGGTCGTGCCGCCGCCGCCGACCGGACCTCATCCGAAATCCGCGCTGAAATCGCCGCATTCCAACTCCGCCAGGACAAGCTCACCGAGGCCGCGAAGGCGGCGAATGAGGCCCTGGCGATCGACCCCTCGAACATTGAAGCCCACCGCGTGCTCGGCCTGGTGAGCACCGCCAACGCGGACGACGCCTTCGAGCGTCGCCAGGGCGCGCAGGCGATGGCCATGGCGCGCGATGCCATCACGCATCTTGAAAAGGTGGCGCCGTCTCCGTCGGCCGACATCACGCTGCACTACGCGCTGGGGCGCCTGTATCTCCGCATCGGCGAGGGGGAGAAGGCGGTGCAGGCCTTCACTCGGGTGCTCACGCAGAATCCCAACTCGGTGCAGGGGCGCATGTCGCTCGCGCAGGCCTACGCCGCCACCGACAATCTCAAAGGGGCAATCGGCGTCCTCGAGGAGATTGTCGGCGACGAACCGCGCATTGCGGCCACGCTGGCCCAGTACCAGGAGCAGGCTGGCCTGTTCCGGGACGCCGCCGAGAGCTACACGATCGCGCTGATGGTGACGCCGACCAGTCGCGAGCTGAAGTTCCGTCGCGTCGCGACGCTCATCAACGCCAAGGAATTTGCTACTGCCGCAGCGCTGGCGGAAGAGGCGCGGTCAGCGCACCCGGACGACCTGCGATTCCCGCGCATGCGAGCGCGCGCGTTTATCGAGGGGGGGGAGCCTGAGCGCGCGGTGGCGGTGCTCGAAGGGGCGGCACGCACGTTCGCGAAGGACCTGTCGACGCAGTTCGCGCTCGCCGATCTCTACACCACGCTCAAGCGTCCGGCCGACGCGGAACGGACGATGCGCCAGGTGCTGGTGGCGGACCCCGCCAACGTCGACGTCATGAACTACCTCGGCTACATGCTGGCCGAACAGGGAGAGCACCTGGATGAGGCGATCAGCCTCGTGCGCCGGGCGCTCCAGGCGGACCCCGAGAATCCGTCCTACCTCGACAGTCTGGGCTGGGCCTACTTCCGCAAGGGCAAGTTCGAAGACGCCCAGAAGTACCTGGTGCCCGCCGCCGAGAAGCTGCCGGGTAACGCGGTGATCCAGGTGCACCTCGGTGACACGCTGGCTCGCCGCAATCGCTGGCCAGAGGCGATCGCGGCCTGGCGCAAGGCACTCGAGGGTGACGGCGAGATCGACCGGCCCGCCATCGAACGCAAGATCCAGGACGCGCAGCGTCGGCTCAATCGCTAGTGCGCGGACGGACGCTGCTCGTGCTGTTCGCCGTAGCCGCGAGCGGCTGCGCGGCACAGCGCATCTCGCTGCCTGGAAGCGCGGGCGTGCCGCTCCCGGACTTTGCCGCCATTCACGCTGAGGTCACGCGGGCCTGTGCCGGCACGCGCGCATTCACCGCGGAACTGGCCCTGGCCGGACGCGCTGGCGACGAGCGTCTCCGCGGCCATGTGGTCGCCGGATTCGAGCGGCCGGGCTCGATGCGGCTCGAGGGTGTCACGCCCTTCGGCGCGCCGGCGTTCATTCTCACCGCTCGCAGCGGCGACGCGATGCTCCTTCTGCCGCGCGATGGGCGCGTGCTGCGTGGGGCGCGCGCGGAGGAGATCCTCGGCGCGATCACCGGCGTCACCCTGGCGCCGGCCGATCTGATGGCGATGCTGACCGGCTGCGTCACGGCGTCCCCGGTTGCCACCGCCGGTCATCTCCATGAGAACGGCTGGGCGACGATTGACCTCGACGGTGGTGCGCGGCTCTTTCTGCGCCGGCAGGACGGTGCCTGGCGGATGCAGGCGGCGCAGCGCGACGGGTGGCAGTTTGAGTACCCGGCCTGGAACGGTCGGTTTCCGGAGCGCGTCCGCCTCTGGTCGAATCGGGCGGGGGTTCGCGTCGATCTGACCGCCACGCTGTCGCAGATCGAGGCGAACGTCGACATTGACCCTGCCGCGTTCACGGTGAATGCGGCGCCGAATGCCGCGGTCCTGACGCTCGAGGAACTGCAGGCCACGGGACCGTTGCGAGGACGATGACTGCCATCACCATTCGCGCGCACGCCAAGATCAACCTCGACCTGCGCGTGCTCGGCACGCGCCCCGACGGCTTTCACGAGCTGCGCACCGTGTTTCAGGCGATCTCACTCCACGACACCATCACCTGCGTGCCGCGCGAGGGGCCGTTTACCATCGAGTGCGCGACGGCGGGCGTGCCGCTCGACCGCTCGAACCTTGTCTGGCGCGCGGCTGAGAAATTGTGGACCGCTCTACGCCGCACCGGTCCCCTGCGCGACGTCGTCGTGCGCCTCGACAAGCGGATACCGCTGCAGGCCGGACTTGGCGGCGGCAGCGCCGACGCCGCGGCGACGCTCATGGCGCTGGCACGCACCTGGCGGGTGCCGCTGAAACCGGCGCAGCTCACCGATGTCGCGGCGACGCTCGGGGCAGATGTGCCGTTCTTCCTTGCAGGCGGTACTGCGCTCGGCCTGGGGCGGGGTGACGAGATCTACCCGCTCGCCGATCTGCCGCGCCACTGGATCGTTCTGCTGATTCCGGGCTTCGGCGTGTCGAGTGGCGATGCCTATCGCTGGTACGACGAGGAGCGTGAGCCCGGCCGGGCGCCCGCCCCGCGCGAGGCGCAGTATGTCCCCGGACCGTGGCCGTCGCGGGCCGCGCAGATGATCAATGACCTGGAGACGGCCATCGCGCACCACCACCCGGAAATCGATCAGATGAAGGCCGCTCTTCGGCGCGCCGGGGCGCTGGCCGCAGCCATGACCGGGAGCGGATCGACCGTCTTTGGGCTGTTTCAGAAGCGATCCGACGCCCTGGGCGCCGTCGAGCGGTTGTCCGGGTCCGGCTGGCAGGTGCTGCTGACCGAGTCCCTCGGGCGGATGGAATACGCCAGAAAGAGTCGACCGACCACCCTTCGGGCCTTGCCCGTATCGTGAAGTCTCGGCTAGACTAAGCGTTTGCACCGCCCCGACGGGACGGCTCCGTAAGACTCCCAAGCGGAACATGGTGGGGCGTGGCCAAGCGGTAA
>CANJYC010000204.1 GCA_947478985.1 Acidobacteriota bacterium
GGCTCGAAGCCGATCGGATGGCGACGCTGCGAATCGACGACGACGCGTTCCAGCGCGAGCGCGAGGTCGTCAAGGAAGAGCGTCGCATGCGCATCGACAATCAGCCGTACGGCGGATTGAACGGGGTGATCTATGACCACGCGTTCACCACCCATCCGTACAAGAATCAGACGATCGGGAGCATGGCCGACCTCGAGGCCGCCTCGATCCGCGACGTGCGTAATTTTCACGAGACCTTCTACGTCCCGGAGAACGCCACGCTGACGGTGGTCGGCGACTTCGACAGCCCTCAGGCGCTGCAGATGATCAGCGGCTACTTCGGCAAGGTGCCGAAGGCGCGGCGGCGCGTGCCACGCGATATCCCCAAAGAGCCGGCGCAGACGCGTGAGCGGCGCGCAGTGGTCGAGGCGCCGTGGCCGCTGCCCACCGTCGTCGTGGCCTACCACGTGACCTACGATGGCCACCCGGATTCCTATCCGCTGCACATCGTGTCGAAGATCTTGTCGGACGGCCAGAGCGCCCGTATCACGCGCGATCTGATCTACAACAAGCGCCTCTGTCTGAGCGCGTTCGGCCGCGGCAATATTACCGAGGATCCGAACCTGTTCTACGCCGTGTGCATCGTGCAGCCGGGCGTCTCGCCGGCCACGGCGGAGCAGGCGCTCATTGAAGAGTTCAATCTCCTGAAGACGGCCGGCGTCACCGGCCGCGAACTCCAGCGCGCCAAGAATCAGTTCGCGCGCGACTACATCGTCGGTCGCGAATCGAACGAGCAGAAGGCGCTGCACCTGTCGCATGCGGCGGTGATCCACAACGACATCACGACCGCCGACGGCGAGTTCGACATCTTCATGAACACGAGCCTGGTCGACGTGCAGCGTGTCGCACGTACGTATTTCACCGACGCCAATCGACTGGTCCTGCACATCATGCCCAAGGGTGGCGCGTCTCGATGAGATCGGTGCGGTTGGCGATGTGCATGGGGGGCGTGGTGCTGTGCCTGGGTGCGCTCGTCGCGGGTGCGCAGGTGTCGGGCTGGCCGATCGAGCGCCCGCCCCAGCCGCTGGCGGCGCGCGACATTGCGTTTCCTCCGTACGAGGTGCGGACGCTGGCCAATGGCATGCAGGTGGTGGCTGTTCTCCAGCACGAGCAGCCGGCGGTGAGCATGCGGCTCATGGTCCGCGCCGGCGCCGCACAGGACCCGGCAGGGAAGACCGGTGTGGCCAGTCTCGCGGCGATGCTGCTCGACCAGGGGACGACCACAAGAACGGCGGAGCAGATCGCGGATCAGATCGACACCATCGGCGGCGCGCTCGGCACGGGTTCGGGGGCGGACCTGACCTTCGTCAACGCGATTGCGATGAACGACTCCTTCGGGCCGGTCATGGAACTGCTGGCCGACGTGGCCCGAAATCCCGTGTTCGCGGCGGAGGAGATTGATCGCCAGAAGCAGCAGGTGGAATCGTCGCTGCAGGTCAGCGGCGACGATCCGGATTATGTCGCGAGCGTCGTGTTCGACCGCCTCGTGTACGGATTTCATCCCTACGGCCTGCCCGAGAGCGGCACGCCGGAGACGCTGGCTCGCATCACGCGCGACGATCTGCAGGCCTACCACCGCCGCTATTTCGTGCCCAATAACGCCATTCTCGCCGTCGTCGGCGATGTGACGAGCGAGGAGGCCTTCGCCACGGCTGAACGCGTGTTTGGACGCTGGCTGCGCGCCGACGTGCCTGCCGTCGCGCCCATCGAGCCGCCGCCGTCAACGCGCCGCATCGTCATCATCGACAAGCCGGACGCGGTGCAGACCGAGATCCGTGTCGGCATGCTCGCGATTCCGCGCAAGCACCCGGACTATCTGGCCTGGAACCTCGCCGCAAAGATTCTCGGCGGTGAGGGGGCGAACCGCCTCTACAACGTGCTGCGGTCGGAGCGGGGTCTGACCTACGGGGCCTCGGCGGAAACGGAAGCACGCAAGCAGGCGGGGGATATCGTCGCCGAGACCGACACCCGCACCGAGACGACGGGTGAGGTCCTGCGGCTGATGCTCGAGGAATTCACGCGTCTCCAGGCGCAGCGCCCCTACGAACGCGAGCTCTCCGGAGCACAGGCCTACCTGGCCGGCAGCTTCCCGCTCACCATCGAGACACCGGACGACATCGCCACCGAAGTGCTGAATGTGCTGTTCTACGAGCTGCCGGTGGCGGAAATCGGCACTTTCCCGAAGCGCGTGCAGGCGGTGACCCCCGACGACATCCTGCGCGTGGCGCAGCGCTACGTGCTCCCGGATCGCCTCTCTATCGTGCTGGTCGGAAACGCCTCGGGCTTTGTCCGGCAATTGCGCGCGGCCGGCTTCACGCAGTTTGACGTCATTCCGATTGGCGACCTGGACCTGATGTCCGCCTCGCTCCGTCGAGAGACGCCCCGCATGCAGCCCGGGAGCGCGCGCCCGTAGGCCCCCCGATGAAGATCATGCTGTCGTGCGGGGAAGCCTCGGGCGATCTGTACGCCGGCGCCTTGTGCACGGAGTTGCTGCGCCGGGAGCCGTCGGCGGAACTCTTCGGCTTTGGCGGCGCGCGCATGGCGGGCGCAGGCGCGGAGCTCGTCGGTTCATTCGAGGGGCTGACGGTGACCGGGTTGACCGAGGCACTGCGCGTCATCCCGCGGTCGTACGCCATGCTCCGGCGTCTCACGCGCGCCGCGGCCGAGCGGCGTCCGGATGTCTTTGTCGCCATCGACTTTCCCGACTTCAACTTCCAGCTCCTCAAGGCGATTCACCGCCTCGGCATCCCGATCGTCTACTACGTGAGCCCGCAGCTCTGGGCCTGGCGGGCCGGGCGCATGGAGACGATGAAGCGATTCGTCGACAAGGTGCTGGTCATCTTTCCGTTCGAGCAGGCCATTTACGAGAGCGCGGGCGTTCCCGTGGAGTTCGTGGGGCACCCGCTCGCGGAGCTGGCGCGGCAATCACAGCCGAGGTCGGCTTTTCTGCGTGACCGCGGCCTCGTGCCCGATGCGCCCACCGTGGCGCTGCTGCCGGGGAGCCGGCCCAACGAGGTGCACCGGATTGCACCAGGCATGGTCGCGGCGATACCGCTCATCCGGCAGCGGTTGCCGGACGTGCAGTTCATTGTCGCGTGCGCGCCGACGCTGCCTGATTCGATGTTCGTGCCGTTCATTGCCGGGATGAGCCGGCCCATACCGGCGCTGGTGCGCGACAGAACCGACGACGTGCTCGCGGCCTGCGACGTCGTCATCACCGCGTCAGGCACGGCGACGGTGCAGGCGGCCCTGCACGAGCGGCCGATGGTGGTGGTCTACAAGCTCTCGTCGCTGACCTACAGGCTGGGCAAGCCGTTCGTGAAGGTGGACAGGTATGCCATGCCCAACCTGGTGGCGGGCCGGACGATCGTGCCCGAGCTGATTCAGGATGATTTCGTGCCGGCTCGGGTGGCCGAGGAGACGCTCTCGTTTCTGACAGACCACGAAAAACACTCGCGTACCCGCGAGGCGCTGCGTCGCGTCCGGGAAGCCCTGGGATTGCCCGGTGCCTCGGGCCGGTCGGCCGAGGCGATCCTCGCGCTGGCGCGCAGCAGGCGTGCGCCGGGCACGGCGTAGGCGGCTTCTCGACGTACCGGATCGCGGGGTATCATCGTAGGCTGACATGCCTACCCTAAACAGCTTCGGTACCCGCAGCGAACTTCGCTCCGGCAATCAGACGATCGAGTACTACAGCCTGCCCGCCCTCGAGAAGGCCGGCTTCCCCGGGGTCTCGCGACTCCCGTACTCACTGAAAATCCTGCTCGAAAACCTGCTCCGCCGCGAGGACGACGCCTTCGTGAAGGCCGCCGACATTCGCGCACTGGCCCAGTGGGATGCGGTCGCCAAGAAGGAACAGGAAATTTCCTTCATGCCGGCCAGAGTCCTGCTTCAGGATTTCACCGGCGTGCCCTGCGTCGTGGACCTGGCGGCCATGCGCGATGCCATCATCGCGCTCGGCGGCAATCCGGACCGGGTCAACCCGCTGCAGCCTGTTGAGCTGGTCATCGACCACTCCGTGCAGGTGGATTACTTCGGGCGCGCCGACGCATTCGCGCTCAACGCGGAGCTGGAGTTCTCACGCAACCGCGAGCGCTACGCCTTCCTGCGCTGGGGCCAGGACGCCTTCAATAATTTCAAGGTCGTCCCGCCGGATACCGGCATCGTGCACCAGGTCAACATCGAGTTCCTCGCGCGTGTCGTGTTCTCGGAGACCGTGAATGGGAAGACGGTGGCGTACCCCGACACGCTGGTCGGCACCGACTCGCATACCACGATGGTCAACGGCCTCGGCGTCGTCGGCTGGGGCGTGGGCGGCATCGAAGCCGAAGCGGCGATGCTCGGCCAGCCGTCGTCGATGCTCATCCCGCAGGTGCTCGGCTTCCGTCTGGTGGGCAGGATGCCGGAAGGGGCGACGGCCACGGACCTCGTTCTTACCATCACCGAACGGCTGCGGAAGCACGGCGTCGTCGGCAAGTTCGTCGAGTTCTACGGCAGCGGGCTGAGCGCGCTGAC
>CANJYC010000205.1 GCA_947478985.1 Acidobacteriota bacterium
ACCATCACCAGTCACCGTGGAGGTGAGGGCCTTGGTCTTGATCTCGAAGCTGCCCCCGACGGTCATCGAGCAGACCACGTGCACATCCGGCTGCTCGATTCGCCACGGCGCGCCTTGAGCGCGCAGGGCGGCACCGCCGAAGGTGACGAGCAATAGGCACGCCGCTATGGCGAATGGCGCAACTTGCGGCAGGCGTCGCGCGGGCATCATGGTCTAAACCGTGAAGGGCAGCGGAGTGTTGGTTTCGGCCACAGGATCTCCGAGTATGTCTTGCGTTGCTTCTGTGATGCGGGCGCACATGAGCGCCGGCGCGCCATGTTGGTTGCAAGCCTCATACCCTCAACCGGGCGTCAAGAACGTCCCCTCCGATTACGCAGAACGTTCTCGATTGCGCACAGGACATCGCGAGTCCGCATTATCTGTGTTAGCGTTCAGCGCAGACATAGAGACGTTGTGCGCGTCGGTGTATCCGCGATCGGTAAGCACCTTCGTAAGCCGTAAATACGACGGCAGGGCTGGACCGGACGCATGAGGAACCGTGGTGATCGGGTGAAGGTGGGAAGACTGGCGAGTTCCTGGATCTTCCGCGTCCCTGGGCTGCGTCGCTTCGGGCAGCGGCTTGAGCACTCCGAACAGCAGCTGCGCGGACTGCGAACCAAGCTCGACAAACTGCAGGCACGATCGCGCGCGGACCGTGCGGACTTCGCCGATCGCATCCAGCATCACAAGGCGCGCCAGCTGGCCCCCGACGTCCTCCGCCAGGTCTTCGGGGCGCGGTTTCGCGCACTGATCGCGCGGCCGAGCGAGGCGGCGGCCGCCCGCGACGCGCATCACCTCACCGCGAGCCCGTCCTACGCGAAGGCGCTTCGCGCCGACCGTCACGACACTACCCACGACACTACCCACGACACAACCGGGGCCCCGCAACGGGTCACCATTGACGGCGTCGTCTGGTGCGTGCCGAAGGACGCGGGTGGCGGCGGCGATCTCTCGGACCGGATCGCGCACGGCTGGCTGCCGTTTCACGGCATCATGGCCACCAGGGAGCTGGCCGTTGGTGGCGCCATGATCGACGTCGGGGCGAACGTCGGCACCACGGCGATCACGCGCGTCATCCTCGGTGATTTCGACCATGTCTGGGCCGCCGAGCCAGACCCTGACAACTTCGCCTGCCTGGTGGAGAACGTCGCAGCCAACGGACTGCGCGGACGGGTGATGCCCGATCACGTCGCCATCGGCGCGACCGACGGCTCGGCGACGCTGCGGCGCAAAACCAAGATCGGGGTCCATCACCTGACAACGGGCACCGCCCGGAAGTCCGACGTCACGGTGTCCGTGATGACGCTCGATTCGTGGGTCGCCCGCATGGGAATTGCTCCGACGGAGGTGACGTTCGTGAAGGTCGACACGCAAGGGTGGGAAGCCGACGTGCTGCGTGGCGCACCGCGCCTGCTCGCGCATCCCCACATTGCCTGGCAGCTTGAGTTCAGCCCGCGGATGCTGCAGCGCTCGGGCTCAACTGCGGCGGACCTGTTCGCGCTCCTCGAAAAGCACTTCACGCACTTCATCGACCTCGGCCGGTTTGCGACACCGAGGGTCAGACCAATTGCGCAGGTGAGGGAGGACGTCGCCTACGTCGAACAACGGGAGCGGCGCTTCACGGACCTGCTCCTCTATCAGGGCCGTACCTTCGACGAGTAAGTCCCCAAAGCTCGTTGCGAAATACCGCTCGCGGGTGGCGCTGGACGGGGCGCCCCGCCCGCGCCGCAGGCCCGACAGGGCCGAGCACGGGTGGGGCTGTCCAGCGACAGGACCCGCTACGTGTCAGTTCGCAACTTACCCTTTGTCTGAGGAGGCCGCTCTGCGTCGCCTGAACGGGATGAGCAGCAACAGGCACGTGAGGGCCGCCGCACCACTTATGGCGCCGCCCAGGCGCAGCGAGCGTGACTCCATGCTGAACTCGACCCGGTGGCTGCCGGCCGGCACCACGACCCCGAGCATCGAGTAGTTCGCCGAGTGCACCGGCGTATCAACGCCGTCAACGCGCGCGTGCCAGCCCGGATAGGCGTTCTCGCTGAGCACCAGGAAACCACCGCGCGTGGTGGAGACGCGAAGGCTGATGCGACCGTCGCCGATGGTGGTCACCGTCGCTGCGGACGGCCCGGCGGCGAATCGCGACGTCTCGGGAAGGTCATCCGGGTCGACGATGGCGACCGATCGCGGATCGAAGGTCTGTCCGTCGGGCATGCGCGAATACCGGACCGTCTCGATCGCAGGTCGCCCGGCTGCCTGAACCGTCTCGGTGACGACCCAGGCGCGCGGCAGCGCGCGCAGGTTCTCAAAGACCTGCACCTCCATCTCGCCGTACACCGATTCATCAGCCCCGCGGTCCGTCTGGCGCGAGGTGGCGAAGTGCCTGACCTCCCGCCACCGGGCGCTGGTCGTGAGCCACTTCCGGCGCACGGGATCGTCCATCCTGTCGCGATTGACGATCACGTATCGAACGGCCAGGATGTCGAGCGATGCATCGGCGTCGGCAAGGACGTCCGGGCGGACCTCGCCGTTGGTGCCCATGATCGCCAGCTGCGAGACGCGGTTGATGAGCATCGCACCGTAGCCACCCGCAATCGGAATGCGCCAGACGCGCGCGAACGTCGCCGGGAGAAGGTCGTCGAGCTGCGTCCCGCCGATCGCGAGTGCGCGACTGTGCGTTGGCTCCATGTCTCGACCGATGGCGAGCGCGTGCACGCTGGGGTTCAGCTCGGAGGCTCTCGCCGCCGCGTACTCGATGCCGTCCGGCTTGATGTCGTAGGGCAGGGCATTCAGCAGGTCGGCGACGAGGATGGCAATCAGGATGGCCGGCTGCACTCTCGACGGGCGCCTGACCATCGAGGCGATGACGACCAGGACGGCGACGAGCACGAGGACCTGGATCCAGATGCCGTTGCTGAGCACGGCCAGGGGGCCAGGTCCTGGGCCGCCGAGAGAGTCCTCGAGCGGGAACCAGTCCGGAAGCGTCGCCAGAAGCAGCGCTCCTCCGCCCATCACGGCCACCAGGATTCCCGCCGGAACACGGAGCTGCTGCCGCGTCAGCTCTCCTCGCTGCAGTGCCGCAAGGCCGAAACCGGCGAGGACGCTCGCGCCAAAGGCAAAGAGGAAGAGGTGCCGGGACAGATCGCGAAACCACGAATAGAGCGGCACGTGAAACGCCACCGCGGGCAGCGGCGTTTCCGTCCCCATCGCCAGCACCACGCCGAGCAACGCCATCACGGCCCAGAACGGAATGCGCCAGTTCGAACGCCAGCGCCGCAGCCCGGCGAGGGCCAGCACGAGCGTGGCCAGACCGACGTAGGTGGGCAGTTCCGTGATGGGTGGGTGAAGGATGGTCGGATAGACGAACGTGAGCAGTTGCGGCCCGGTGAGCGACGGCCCGACGAATCGCTCGAAGGAGAGGCCTTCGCTCCGCACCACGAACGCGCTCGCCTCCGCCAGGGGCAGCCCCTTGACCGCCGCGAGCAGTCCGCCCAGCACGAACATGCCGGCAATCGCCAGCCAGTTCCGCCAGCCGGACCGATGCGCGATGAGCCCGACCAGCGCGTACAGGCCGGCGCAGTACATCGCGTAGATCGCCGGCTGCGGGTGTCCTGCCAGGATGCAGCAGCCCACCGCAAATGCGCCGCCCGCCACCCATCGTCGAGTGGGCTGCGCCTGCAGCTTGTCGAGCGCCAGCATGATGAGCGGCACCCAGGCGATCACGTGCACGTGATTGATGTGGCGCAGCCGCTCCAGCATTTCCTCGGACAGACCCCAGGCCGCGGCTGAAAACACGGCGGCGGTCTTCGAGCGCGTCACGTGGAAGACGTACAGATAGGACAGGCAGGCCCCGAGCAGCGGCCCGGACATGACCAGCGCCGTCCACGATCGCACCACGTGGCCGAAGATCAGGCTGAGCGGATAGAACGTGAAGTTCGCCGGGTCGGCCAGCACCGGCAGTCCGCTGAACTCGTAACTGGACCAGATCCAGATGGGCGAGAGAAAGATGGGGAGCCCGTTCTCGTACAGGTCACTTTCGGCGATGTAAAGCGGCCGAAAGAAGAAACGTGAGAAGAGCCAGCAGAAGAGGGCGACGAAGCCGAGCAGGATGACGACGTGCGGCCAGTACGCGCGTGCTCGTCGCGCTGGAGAAGCCATGCGTTGCGAGCGATGTTACTTCAAAGTCCGTGTACCATTTGACGCGTGAGCGAGCGTCCGCACCTGTCGATCGTCGTCCCGGCCTTCAACGAGGAGGCCGTGATCGGGCACTTCATCGAGAGCGTGAAGACGGAGATCGCCCGCATGGAGATGACGTGGGAGATCGTGGTGGCCGACGATGGCAGCCAGGATCGAACGGGGGCGATTGTTCGGGAGGTCGCGAGGCAGGACGCACGGGTGCGCCTGCTCGCTCTGGCGCACCGGGGCAAAGGGGCCGCGCTGCGTGACGGCATCCGCGCGGCACGGGGGAGCTGGGTCTTCATGGCCGATGCCGATTTGTCGATGCCCTGGGA
>CANJYC010000206.1 GCA_947478985.1 Acidobacteriota bacterium
AACGCGCCGACGATGGCCTATCTCGGCGATTCGGAGAAATATTTTCAGATACATCACACGCCGGCAGACACCGTCGAACGGATTGCGCCCGGGGACGTTTCGCGTGCGGCTGCAGCCATTGCGGTGATGGCGTATGTGGTGGCGGAGATGCCACAGCGTCTGCCGAAATAGCGCGAAGGCGCTTAGCTGATTTGTGTGAGCGTGACGTGCAGGACGCGCGTGGCACGTGGCGCGCGCTGCCACTGGACCAGAATCGGGCTCTGATAGGTCCCCTCGATCATCCCTGTCGACCCATCCTCCCGCTCAGAGACGAGCAGGCTGACCGAGCGGCGCATGCGGAAGAACCGCGCTGCCGGCACGCCCAGCGACTTCGCCACCAGCTTCTCGACCAGCGAGCCCCGCAGTCCCATCAGATCCATGCTCGAGTTCAGCACGCGGATGAAGTCATACTTGGCGTAGCCGAGCGTCTTGGCGGGCAGCGCCCGCGGGTTTGCCATGGCGTGGCGGTACTTCTCCATAAAGAAACTGAGCGGGTTGCGCAGGACCTCTGCGAGATCGTGCGTCATCAGCAGCGTCTCGTATTCGTTGACCGTGAGCGCCGAGTGGCGCTCGGCCGGGTCGAGCACAATGCGCAGGCGCCCCTTGCCGACCCCGGACTTCTGGACGAACTCCGCGAGCTGTTCAGTCACACCCAGGCGCGGGTCCTTCAGATTCACTGAGTCAATCGGATGCGACGAGACCGGAACCTCGATACGGGTGGTTCCGATGACCTGCTCGTGATGGAAGCCGATCAGGCGAGTCAGCCGGCGGCGCGGGACGCTGTCAACCACGCCGTCCAGATCGACGAAGTAGACCGGCTCGCCAGGCTTGTTCGGGTAGGTGACGCAGGGACGCAGGCCGCTCGCGATGAACGCCAGGTGCGAGTCCGCATTGCGAGGTTCAATCTCACGCTGCGCCGCCGACAGGTCCTCCCTGCGCTCCATGCGGTCGTGCTCGTAGCCCGCCCCTTCGGGGAAGAGCGTACGGAACGCGTCGAGGTAGGTGGGGATGTGCTGCGCGCTCAGCCGCGTGGTCAGGCTACGATCGAGGAAGCCGGCCGTCGTGTGCGACGACCAGTACAGACAATGAGAGTAGGCCGCCATGGCCTGGTGTTCGTCCGGGAAATGGGAACGAAGTTCGACGAGGTCGAACCGTGCTTTCGGGGCAAGCTCGAGCGTGAGGTCGAGCGGTTGGGCGGCCATCAGGGTCTGCAACGGCGAATGCGTAAGGGTAACACACGGGAGCAGCGTACGATGAGGGCTGGATGAGGCGCCGGATCGGACAATTTGCCGTGGCCCTGACCGCCCTCAGCGTGGCGGCCGTGCTGCTTGTCCACGCCCCCTTTGTCCGGAGAGCCGTGCTGCGGTACGCCGTCAGTCTCGTGGAGCAACAGTACGGCGTACTGCTTGAGGCCGAGCGTCTCGACTACAACCTGGCCACGATGCGTATCGGGGTGTCGCGGTTGCGACTGTCTGCAACTGGCCGGCAGCCCCCGTTCCTGGAGGCCACCTACGTCGCCGTCGTGGTGCCGTGGCGCGTGCTCCTCGGCGAAGTGTCGTTCGAGGATGTCGCCGTCACTGACGGTCTGGTGCGGGTCAGAACGACCGCCGCAGGCATCTCCAATCTGCCGGAATCGACACCCTCATCCGGAGAGCCGGCGCCGCTGCGGATTGCCAGGCTCGGGATTGCACCACTGCGAGTCGACATCCGCAATGAGCTCACCGGCGTCGCGCTCGACATCCCGTCGGCGGAGGTGCACCTCACAGCTCGCGACGGGCGCATCGAGGTGCGCGACGCGACCGTGCAGGTCGGTGCGCAGCGCACACGCATTGCGCAGGCTGGCGGCGACGCGCGCTTCGACGGCCGCACGCTGCAGTTCTCCGGTGTCATGCTGGCGGCCGACGAAGGTCGCATGCAGCTGGACGGCAGTCTGACCGTCATGAGCAGCGCACCCAGCCTGGACTTGCGCGTGAGCGGAACGGCCGCCGTGCCGCTGCTGGCGCGATGGGGGATGGCGGAGGCCGATGCTCCGCGCGGCACCGTGACCTTCAACGGGCGCGTGCAGGGACCGCTGGACAGTCCCGTATTGGACCTCACCGCCGCCGCAGACCGACTGGTCTCCGGAGATATCGTGCTCAGCCGTGCCACTGCTCATGCCCACGTGACGCCGGACCTGCTGCGTGTCGACACACTCGCGGCAGATATTCGTGGAGGACACGTGTCAGCCTCGCTCCAACTGCCGCTCGGCGGCGACGATACGTCGCCAGCCGGCGGCAATGCCGGCGTCATGCGCCGGCTCAGGGCGGATGCACGTGTCGTGCTGACCGAGACGCCAACGGCATGGACGCCATTGCCGCTGCCCGGCGAGTCGAGGCTCGTCATCGCTGACGGCAGGTGGCGCCTCGAGGGCCGTCACCGCATCGGGGGCGTCACGCCGGCCGTGGCCACGCTCGGTGGCCGCCTTGCGGACGCCATCCTCCGCTCGACCGTCAGCGGCCAGATACAAGTGGCCGACGCCGACATCTCGGCGCTGCTCGCGGCCCTGCGGCAGGGACGCCTCGTGGATGTGCCGGCGGATCTGGTCGCAGGTGGAGCGGTGCACGGCGAGGCGCGCATCACCGGCACGCTGTCTCGTGCGCAGGTGGCGTTTTCAGCAGGGAGCGAGAACCTGCGGACCGCATCGGTGCCGGCAGGCGGCGCGGCGACCGTGACGGGCACCTTCGACACGGGTACCGGGCGTTACACCTTCGATGGTGCGCTGACGCGCTGGCAACCGCAGGATGTACCCGGGCTCGCCGGCGAGGCGGACCTGCGATTCAGCGGCACCGGCCGCGGCGTCGATGTCCGCGCCACCGCTGACCTCCTGGCGCGCAGTGTGGTGTGGGAGGGGAGCGAGGTTGGCGAGGTCAGTGCTCGTGTTGACCTCAGCGGCGACACCGCGACGGTGGTGGCGCAGGCGCCGCGATTTGCCGCGTCCGCTCATGCGACGGTCGCGACCGTTGCCCCATACGCGGGGATGGTGGACGCGCGTGTGGATGACCTCGATCTCGACATCGTCCTGCGCGGCATCGAGACGCCGGTCCCGCTGACCGGCCGGACAACACTGACGGCTCACGCTGAGGGCACGGTCGACGACTGGCGCCGCGGTACGGCGCGCCTCGACGTACAGACGCTCGATGCCCGTGCCGGCGATCTGCCGCTGCATCTGGTCGCGCCGGCCGTCATGCGCTACGAGGGCGAGCGCCTGGTGGTCGACACCTTCGACGCCTCCGCCGGAGAGACGCACCTGTCGGCTGCAGGCGATATGGCCCTGTCTGGAAACAGCACGCGTGGCGCGGGTCCGGCAGCGAGCGGGATCCGACTCCGTTTCGCGGGAAGCGTGGGCGAGGTGGCGCGCGCGCTCGCGGCCACGGGCCTGACACAGGTGCCGGTGACTGGCGGTGATGGTCCGGTGACGGTGCAGGCGCGTGTGGCCGGATCGTTTGACGCACCGGAAATTACAGCCGACGTCGAGGTCGGCACGGGCACCGTGACGCTGGTTGATCTGCCG
The DNA here is from genome assembly GCA_947478985.1 of Acidobacteriota bacterium. Lineage (GTDB taxonomy): Bacteria > Acidobacteriota > Vicinamibacteria > Vicinamibacterales > UBA2999 > CANJYC01. The sequence goes on from CANJYC010000206.1 coordinate 3,590, forward strand.
ACGGTGTCGGACGTGCACCTCCGGTCCCATATCGAGGGCGGCTGGCTCGAACTGCGCGACGCGGGAGCGCGCTATCAGGGTGCCGCGTTCACCGCCGACGGCCGGGTGCCACTGCGTTTCTTCGGCGTCACGATCCCAGGCGCCGATGCGGGCGCCGACACCGGCAATGGCTCGCTGCACGGACGGGTGATCGGTGTGACCGCTCGCGTGCTGCAGCCGTTCATCGATCCGGCCACTGTGGAGGCACTGTCGGGTTCACTCGATGCCACGGTCAACGTCGAGGCACCGTCGCTGGATCTGGCCGCGCTGCGCGGCGACGCGCAAATCGATCGCCTGGATCTCCGCATCGCTGATCTGCCCGTCACGCAGCGGACCCCGACGCGCATCGTCGCGCGTGACGGCTTCGCGCGTGTCGAGGCGTGGGACTGGGCGGGACAGGGGGCCACGCTTGGCATTCGCGGTCAGATGCGGCTCAGCGACCAGCAGGTGGCGATTCTGGCCAGCGGTGATGTCGACCTTCGCATGCTCACGCCGTTTGTCCGCGAGGCCGGACTCTCGACGGCCGGGTCGCTGCGCCCGCAGCTGTCGGTGACCGGCAACCTGGATAATCCGCGCATCGATGGCGAGGTGCGCCTCGAGGGCGGCGAGATACGGCTTGCCGACCCCAGGGTCCTGGTCTCCGAGCTGAGCGGGCGCGCCGTTCTCACGCGGTCGACGGCCACGATCACGTCGATGACCGGTGCCATCAATGGAGGCACGCTGACGGCGACAGGGTCGGCGGAGTATCTGCCCGATGGGTCGATCGACGCGCGGCTCGACACCGACATTGCCGGCATGGCGCTGGACTATCCCGCGGGACTTCGGACGGAGTTGAACTCGGCCCTCCAGCTCGCGGTGTCGCGAGCGGGCATGCCTGCCGGCGACCCGGCGCCCGCGACGGCTGACGAGCCA
>CANJYC010000207.1 GCA_947478985.1 Acidobacteriota bacterium
CGCCGTGGGCGAGCAGGTGGTGAGCGAGGGCGGGTTTTTCGTGCGCGCTGAACTGGGCCGGATGACGGGCCACTGAGGCAGGTGCAACAGGACATGACCATGGATCGGCGACAGCACTGGGACACCGTCTATACGACGAAGGGCGACGATCAGGTGAGCTGGTTCGAACCTGCACCCGAGGTGTCGCTGCGCCTGATCGAGGAGGCGGGCCTGGCGCCCGAGTCCTGCGTGATTGATATCGGCGGCGGGGAGTCCCGCCTTGTCGACGCGCTGCTGGCGCGCGGTGTGCGCGGCGTCACCGTGCTCGACGTGTCGCAGGCCGCCATCGACCGGGTGCGCGCCCGTCTCGGTGCCGCCGCCGCGCGTGTCACGTGGATCGTCGCCGACGTGACGGGGCCATGGGTCGCAGCGCCCGTCGACGTGTGGCACGACCGCGCGGTCTTTCACTTTCTCACCGACCCCGAGGAGCGGATCCGTTACGCGGAGCACCTCACGCGAATCCTGAAGGTGGGCGGCACCGCCATCATCGCCACCTTCGCACCCGACGGGCCCGAACGGTGCAGTGGCCTGCCGGTGGCGCGCTATTCGCCGGACGCGCTCGCTGACGAACTCGGCTCCTCGTTCACGCTCGTGCAATCGGAGGCGCACTCGCATCGCACGCCCTCGGGCGCGCTGCAGGCGTTTCAGTACTCACGCTTCCTGCATCGCCCGTCAACCATCAGTCGAACCGGAGCCGCGTCATGACCATGGAACCGCACGCACAGGTAGGCGCCATCGACCCGGTCTGCGGGATGACGGTGTTACCCGAGAAGTCCGCAGGCGAAGTTGTGCATGGCGGGCGCACCTACTATTTCTGCGGCCGGAGTTGCGTCGAGCGGTTCCGCACGAAACCGGACGCGTTCCTCACGGCGAAGCCGGCTGCGGGGCCGGCGGTCATGCCGGTTGCCGTGCCAATCATGCTTCGTGCCTCGCGCCCGTCGCCGGTTGACGCGCCGGCCGAAACACCGGCCGACGCGTCGGCCGAGTACACCTGCCCGATGCATCCAGAGGTGCGGCAGGTGGGCCCAGGCTCGTGTCCGATCTGCGGCATGGCCCTCGAGCCTGTCACGGTGACGCTCGAGGCACCGCCGAACCACGAGCTCGATGACATGACACGCCGGTTCCGGGTGTCGCTTGGTCTGAGCCTGCCGATCCTGGCCGTCATGGTGGGTGACGCCCTGCCGGGGCGGCCACTCGACAATCTGCTGCCGGGCTCGGCAATGGCGTGGGTCGAGTGCCTCCTGGCTACGCCCGTGGTGTTGTGGGGCGGATGGCCGTTCTTCGAGCGTGGCTGGGCGTCCCTCGTCAGCCGGCATCTGAACATGTTCACGCTCATCGCCATGGGCGTGGGTGCGTCATACCTCTACAGCGTCGCGGCGACGGTGGCGCCTGGCCTGTTCCCGGACTCATTTCGGATGGGCGGCGAGGTGGCGGTCTACTTCGAGCCGGCGGCGATCATCGTGGTGCTCGTCCTGCTCGGCCAGGTGCTCGAGTTGCGGGCGCGTGCGCAGACCAGCGGCGCCATCCGTGCACTGCTCGGGCTGACGCCGAAGACGGCGCGACGCATCGATCGCGGAGTGGAGACGGACGTCCCAATGGAGGACATCCGTGTTGGCGACCGCCTGCGCGTCCGCCCCGGAGAACGTGTGCCTGTGGACGGTGTCGTCGTCGAGGGCTCCACCACGGTCGACGAGTCGATGGTGACCGGCGAGCCGATCCCGGTGGAGAAGGCAGTCCAGTCGCAGGTCACCGGCGGCACGATCAACGGCACCGGCACCATCGTCATGGAGGCCCGGCGGGTCGGGAGCGAGACGCTGCTGGCGCAGATCGTCCGCATGGTCAGCGAGGCACAGCGGTCGCGCGCGCCGATCCAGCGCCTGGCCGACACCGTGGCGGGATGGTTCGTTCCGGTGGTCATCGCCGTCGCCGTGGTCACCTTCGCGGTGTGGAGCATCTATGGCCCTGAGCCGCGTCTCGCGCACGCGCTGGTCAACGCGGTGGCCGTGCTGATCATCGCCTGCCCGTGCGCGCTGGGGCTGGCCACGCCGATGTCGATCATGGTCGGCACCGGACGCGGCGCGGAACTGGGCGTGCTCATCCGGAACGCGGAGGCGCTCGAGGTTCTGGAGCGTGTGACGACGGTGGTCGTCGACAAGACCGGCACGCTCACCGAAGGGAAGCCGATGCTGATGACCGTGATGCCGACCGGTGTGCTGGACGAGCGCACGTTGCTCCAGCTGGCGGCCAGCCTGGAGCATGTCAGCGAGCATCCACTGGCTGCGGCCATTGTGGCCGGCGCGCGCGCCCGTGAGATCGCGCTTGCGGAGGTGACGGGCTTCGAATCATCGACGGGGAAGGGCGTAGCCGGCACCGTGAATGGTCGGCGGGTGGCCATCGGGAACCTCACACAGATGGAGGCGCTCTCGGTTGCAGCCGGGACGCTCGGCGAGAAAGCCGAAGCCTTGCGCCGCGAGGGGCAGACCGTGATGTTCGTGGCGGTGGATGGGCAGGCCGCAGGCCTGATGTCCGTGGCCGACCCCATCAAGGCCAGCACGGTCGAGGCCATCCGTGCGCTGCACGCGGACGGCATCCGCGTGGTGATGCTGACCGGTGATAACCGCACGACGGCGGATGCGGTCGCTCGGGCTGTCGGCATCGACCAGGTGGAAGCCGACGTGCTGCCGGCACAGAAGGTCGCGGTGGTGAAGGCGCTGCAGCAGAATGGGGAGCGTGTGGCCATGGCCGGCGACGGGGTGAACGACGGGCCGGCGCTGGCGCAGGCCGATGTCGGGATCGCCATGGGCACGGGTACCGATGTGGCGATGGAGAGCGCCGGGGTGACGCTGGTGAAGGGCGATCTGCGCGGGATCGTGCGTGCGCGCCGACTCAGCCGCGCCACCATGGGCAACATCCGGCAGAACCTGTTCTTCGCATTCATCTACAACGCACTGGGTGTGCCGGTGGCCGCGGGCCTTCTGTATCCGTTCTTCGGTCTGCTGCTCAGCCCGGTGATCGCCAGCGCGGCGATGACCTTCAGTTCCGTGTCGGTGATTGCCAATGCGCTCCGCCTCCGCCGGGCGGATGTGTGATAGGGAAAGGCATGTACTCGATGGTTTCACGCCGTACGCTTGGATGGTTTCTCGCGGGCGCGCTGGCGCTCGCCTGCAGTGTCGAGCCGGCCGGTGCGCAGGAGCCCGCGCCGGCGCCCGTGCCGGACCCCCACGCCGGACACACGATGCCGATGCCGGACATGCCGGCAGACGACACCATGCTGGCCATGAGCCTGTTTCCCGCGCGCGACGCGTCGGGCACCGCGTGGCTGCCGGACGCCTCGCCGATGTATGGGGTGTCCCGCCAGACGCACCAGTGGGCCGTCATGCTGCACGGCAACGGCTTCCTGCAGTACCTGCAGGAGTTCGCCCCGGAGCCTCGCGGCGCTCACCAGGCGGGCAGCATCAACTGGTTCATGGTGATGGCGCGCCGCTCAGTTGGTGCCGGGCGCATCGGTGTTCGCACGATGTTCAGCCTCGAGCCGTGGACCATCCGCGGCTGTGGGTATCCGGATCTGTTGGCGACCGGGGAACTCTGCGACGGCGATGACATCCACGATCGCCAGCACCCGCACGACTTGTTCATGGAGGCGGCCGTCGAATACGACCGGCCGGTGTCCAGCACCGTCCGGTGGCAGATCTACGGAGGCCCCGCTGGTGAGCCGGCCCTGGGTCCTGCGGCATTTCCGCACCGCCTCTCGGCGATGCCGAATCCGATTGCGCCAATCACGCATCACTGGCTCGACGCGACGCACGTCAGCTACGGCGTGGTGACGAGTGGTGTCTACGGCAACCGCTGGAAGGCCGAGGCGTCGCTATTCAACGGACGGGAGCCGGACGAGCGGCGCACCGACTTCGACCTGGCGGCGCTCGATTCGGTGTCAGCGCGCCTGTCATGGCTGCCGACCTCGTCGCTGGCCCTGCAGGTGTCAGCCGGTCACCTGAACGACGCTGAGCCCGTCGCCGGCAGTACGTCACGGGTGGACGTGAAGCGGGTGACCGCATCCGCGACGTACGTGCGCGCCACCGGAGATCGCTGGCTGTGGGCCACCACAGCGGGATGGGGGAGCAATCTCGAGTCGGAGAGCCGCACCCACGGCGTGCTGATCGAGAGCGCGGTCACCGTCGCGGGGCACCATACGTGGTTCGGCCGCGTCGAAGTGAACGGCAAGCCCGCGCACGCGCTTCACATCCAGGAATCCGATGGCGTGTTCACGGTGGCCAAGACGCAGCTCGGCTACACGCGCTATCTCACGCCGCGGCACGGCCTGCAGCCGGGGATTGGAGGATTCATCTCGGCCGCCATCGTGCCCGCGGATCTGCAGCCGCGGTATGGCGGGGTCGGTACCGGGCTCGGCCTGTTTCTGACGCTGCGCCCCAG
>CANJYC010000208.1 GCA_947478985.1 Acidobacteriota bacterium
AGCCGCTATGCGCGCCTGGTGTTTGAGCAGAGCGGCCGCAACAAGCGGCGGACCTGCCGGCTCCTCGATATCAGCTACCACACGCTCCAGGCCTATCTGCAATATGCCAACAAGGACGGGGATCACACCCTGCCGTCACGCCAGACGCCTGCGTGGGCGCGGACGTCGCGAGAAGACGAGAGCGTGTCTGCGACCTCGACCCAGAGGGACTAGGCATGCCCGGACATGCACTCCGGTTCTTCATGGTGGTGGCGCTGGTGCCGCGAGCGCTGCTGGCGACGATCGGTGCGGTCTGCGCCGCGGGGTGCATCGCCATTGCCGTGAACGCGAACCACGCAGCGGCGGCGGTGGCGCCGGTGCTCATGCTTCAGATCTTCGCCACCTCATCCGGGTTCATCATCCCGGCGCGGCGGGGACACTACGATCTGCTCCTCACCTGTGGGGCGCGCCGTCCCACCATCGCACTGGTGCACTGGCTGGTGTCGTTCACCCCTGGGGTCTGTGCGTGGGGTGTCCTGGCCGCTGCCGAGCTGACGGCCGGGCAAGACACGCTGTCGACGTCCGGGACGATGGCCGCCGTATTCCTGGTGTCCACAGTGCCCTGGGCGTTCACCGTGCCGCTGCCGCGGCTGAGCGGGGCGATCGCGTGGATGCTGTGCTTTGTGATCGCCACGGTGGTATCGGGCCAGACGGTGTCCGAGACCGGCTCGCTGCTGCCGTGGGGACTGGTCGGCGCACGTCTCAACGCGATCGATGCGTTTCTCCTGTTCATGGTGGGAACGATCGGGATCGGTGCTGCCGTTGTGTGGATTGAGCGTTCGAATATCCCCCTCGAAAACGGACAATGACGGGATGCACACTGGCTGCGCGGGATGTGGCGGCCGGATACGCCCGCCGGGAAGTCTTCCGCGAGGTTAGCTTTCAGCTGCCGGAAGGGCAGTCACTGGGCGTCCTGGGACCAAGCGGCGCAGGGAAGACGACCCTGCTCAGGGTGATCAGCGGTCTGCTCAAGCCGTGCGCCGGCGATGTGCGGATTGGTGGTCTGGCACCACGAGATGCCGTCAGGCGATGCCCGATCGCCTACTTCGCCGGCGAGGCCACCCTGCCGGGTTCGGTCCGTGCCGGACGATGGGGAGAGGTGGGCACAGCCGGCCTGGTCATTTCCGAGAGGCGCCGGATTCGGACGCTCTCCAGGGGCACACGCCAGCTCCTGGGCCTGCGAACCGTGCTCGGACGGCATCCGCTGTCACTCATCGTGCTCGACGAGCCGTGGGAGGCCCTCGACCAGGACGGCGCCCGCTGGCTGACTGCCACCCTCGAGAACAAGCGGGATCGGGGCGCAGCCGTCGTGCTCTCGTCCCACCGGATGCACGACCTCGCCGGGCTGTGTGACGCCTACCTGTTCCTGATCGCGGGCCGGGCGCGACTGGTGAAGGCCCATGACATTACCCGCGTGGGACCAGTAACAGGAGCGTTGCTCACCGATCTCTTCGACAAGCTGCGCGGCGCAACGTCACTCCGCGCCGTTCCCTGACACTCGCGGCACGCCGCCGTTCTTGACCGTCCCGAGAACCACAGAGGACAATGGCCCTTTGCACGACCTGCCTGGGTCGCTCGGGTCACTCGGTCACGTTCTTCCACCCCACATGACAGACACCACCGCCGCCAGTCTCCGCAAGACCCCGCTCAACGCGCACCATCACGCCGCCGGGGCCCGCATGGTGCCGTATGCCGGATGGGACATGCCGCTGGAGTTTTCGAGCATTGCCGAGGAGCACAACGCGGTGCGGACGCGTGCCGGTGTCTTCGACGTCAGCCACATGGGAGAGATCGAGATTGCCGGCACGAATGCGCTCGTGGCCGTCCAGCGGATCTCCTGCAACGATGCCAGCCGGATCCGCGTGGGGCAGGCGCAGTATTCCGGACTGCTGACGCCGGCCGGTACCTTTGTGGACGACATGATCGTGTACCGCATGGGGCCGAACCACTTCATGCTGGTCGTCAACGCGGCGAACACAGCGAAGGACTTCGCCTGGATCAGCGAGCAGATCAAGACGGTGGGCGAGGTCGCCGCCATTGATTCCAGCAGCCGCTACGCGCTCATCGCGGTCCAGGGTCCGGCGGCGGTGGACGTACTGCAGCCGCTCTCCACCGTGGAGCTTGCTGAGATCGACCGCTTTGGGTTTGCCCACGGTCATGTCGCTGAGGCGCGCGTCACCATTGCGCGCACCGGCTACACCGGCGAGGACGGCTTCGAAATCTTTATCCCGCCAGCGCAGGCGGATGCGGTGTGGCGGGGGCTGCTCGAATCCGGACGCGAGAGCGGGGTTCTCCCGGTCGGCCTCGCCGCGCGCGACACGCTGCGGCTCGAGGCCGCGATGTGCCTCTACGGAAATGAGATTGACGAATCCACCACCGCGCTCGAGGCGGGGCTGGAGCGAATGCTTGGCTGGAACACGGACTTCATCGGGCGCGAGGCACTGCTCGCGCAGCAGGCCGCGGGGCTGACGCGTACGTTGGTCGGGTTTGAGCTCTCCGACCCAGGGATCGCGCGGCAGGGCTGTCCGGTGATGCGTGGCGGCCAGCAGGTCGGCGCGGTCACGAGCGGCACCCTCACGCCGTTCCTGAAGATGGCCATCGGCATGGCCTATGTCCCCATCGACCTTGCCACCGTCGGCTCGGAGCTCGACATCGACGTGCGCGGCCGCCTGCTGAAGGCGCGAGTGGTCGCCATGCCGTTCTACAGGAGGGCCCGATGAACTATCCAGGCGATGCGCGCTACACGAAGGACCACGAGTGGGTCCGCATCAGCGGGGACGTGGCCGAGTTCGGCATTACCGATTTCGCCCAGCGCCAGCTCGGCGACGTCGTGTACGTGGACCTGCCGGCCATCGGCCGGCCTGTCACCGCGGGCGCGGCATTCGGCGCGATCGAGTCGGTCAAGGCCGTCTCCGATCTCTTCGCACCGATCAGCGGCGAGGTGATCGAGGTGAACACGGCGCTGGCGCACCGGCCCGAAGCCGTCAACAGCGCACCGCACGACACCTGGCTCATCAGGGTGCGCGTTTCGAATCCGTCCGAGGTCGCGTCGCTGCTCTCGAGCGCCGAGTACCAGGCCCTGCTCACGTAGTCATGCCCTGGCCGGACGCGTCTGAGTCGTTCGCACGTCGCCACATCGGGCCACACGCGGCCGAGCGCGACGCCATGCTCGGCACCATCGGCGTCCGCTCGCTCGATGCCCTCATCGACGAGGCCATTCCACCCTGGATTCGATTGAACGACCCGCTCGATCTCCCGCCGGCCGAGTCCGAGCAGGCGTATCTCAGGCGGCTCGCCGGTATCGCGAGCCGGAACCGGATCTGCCGGTCCTACATCGGGCTCGGCTACTACGACACATTCACGCCGAGCGTCATCCTCCGCATGGTGATGGAGAATCCCGGCTGGTACACGCCGTATACGCCGTATCAGGCCGAGATCGCGCAGGGACGGCTCGAATCGCTCCTCAACTTTCAGACGATGGTCGCAGACCTGACCGGGATGGAAGTGGCCAACGCGTCGCTGCTCGATGAAGCAACGGCGGCCGCCGAGGCCATGACGCTCCTGAGCCGCGTCCATGCGAACCAGGGCGGTCCGAGTGAACGCGGACTGTTCCTGGTGAGTGACGGCGTGCTGCCGCAGACTCTCGCGGTGCTGCGATCGCGCGCCGAACCGCTCGGCATCGAACTGCAGGTGAGTTCCCTTGAGTCGATGACCTTTGATGATCACGCCGGGCGGACGCCGTTCGGCGTGCTCCTGCAGTATCCGGACGAGCGGGGCCGCGTGCAGGACTGTGCGCCGGTCATTGCCAGGGCGCATGCGGCCGGGGCGTTCGTGGCCGTCGGCGCGGACCTGCTGGCGCTCGCCCTGCTGACGCCTCCCGGCAGCATGGGCGCTGACGTCGTCTATGGCAACTCGCAGCGCTTCGGGGTGCCGATGGGCTTCGGCGGACCGCACGCCGCGTTCTTCGCCACCCGCAGCGCCTACCTCCGCCAGATGCCCGGGCGCCTCATTGGCGTCTCGGTGGACGTCCATGGCCGCAGGGCGCTTCGCATGACGCTGGCCACGCGCGAGCAGCACATCCGGCGGGAGAAGGCGACGTCAAACATCTGCACCGCACAGGCCCTGCTCGCCAACATGGCCGCGATGTATGCGGTGTATCACGGCCCGGACGGCCTCCGCGCGATCGCGACCCGCGTCCACGCGCTGACGTGCCTGCTCGAATCGGGTCTGACCGCCATGGGCGTCAGCCAGATGACCGCCCACGACTTCGATACGCTCTGCATCGCCCTGCCGGGAGGCGTCGATCCGGTGCGCGTCGAGGCCGATGCCGCCGGGATCAACTTCCGCCGTATCGACGCGACGCACCTCGGCATCTCGCTCGACGAG
>CANJYC010000209.1 GCA_947478985.1 Acidobacteriota bacterium
CCACCCGCGCGTGGCGGAAATAGTCGCTCATCAGCCGCTCAACGCGCTGCCGGGGCTCTGAGCCCGGGTAGCTGAGCCTCTCGGCGACCAGTTCCTGGAGTTCGTGGCTCAGTGCGTTGTGATTGCGGCCGCTCTCCAGGTGCAGGATGGAGCGCACGCGCAGGAGAAAGTCCTCAGCGTCGTCGACGCGGGCCTGATCCGCCGGTCCGCGTCTGAGGAGGGACGGATCGGTCAGCGCCGCCATGATCCGCGCGGCCGAGAGATCGCGCAGCCCGCCTGGCGCATCCTTCAGATCCGGCTCGAGCTGATACAGCGTGTCGTTGAACGTCGAGTGACGCTCGGCCGTGAGCTGCCGGAGCGCCGAAAAGATAAAGGCGTGGGTTCGCGGCTGGTGAAACAGCGCTTCGAGGCGATCGAACAACGCCCGATCGCCGGCCACAAGCCGGGCGTCGAGCAGTGCCAGCAAAAACTCGGGGTTGTCCTCCTCGAGCTCCGCGAACTCCTCAATCTCCCGTACCTGGTGACCGACGATGATGCCGAGATCCCACAGGGGGTTCAGGAAACTGCGAAGGAACTGTTCCTGTCTGGCATCGATGCGACCGCCGAACAGGACCAGGAGATCGATGTCGGATTGAAGGCACAGATGGCGGCGCCCATAGCCGCCCAGCGCAACAATCGCCACCGCGCTCTCAGTCGGCCCCGTCTCGGCGAACAGCTGCCGTAGCAGCCCATCGACGCGATCGGAATGGCGCTCGAGCGCCGTCCGTCCGCCGGCTCCGCGCACGGCGTCGGTCCGAAGCTCGTCGCGCGCCGCGTCAAGAGAGGCGCGCAGCGTCACGCCGCCTTGAGATCCGCTGCCGGTGGTTGAAGAATTCATGGGTGTCGGGTCGGCCACCAGCACGCAGTATACCTGCGTGCTGGTGGCCTCACGGGTGTGCTCCAGGAGCGCCCGCATTGCCGAATACGTCAGTAGGTAAACCCGAAGCCGCCGGAGTAAATCAGCTGCGAATCATCGCCGCCATTGAGCGCCTTGGTGGTGTCGCCCAGCTTCTGGAACTCGGCGCCGAAGTGCAGGTTCCACGCGCCGTAGCTGGTGGTGCCGCCGAGCGGCACAGTGACCAGCCCGGCAACGCTGAGATAGCCGAACTTGTTATCGACGCCTGCCAGCTCGTAGTAGTCGCCGAGGCTCATCCCGACCTTGACCGGGACCGCGAGACTGGCCTTCGACCCGGCATAGCTTGGAGCAATGCCGACTTCCAGGTATTTGCCGGCCTTCGCACCACCATCGGCCTGGCCGCTCCCCGCCGCGGTGTCCATTTCGAAGGCGACCGCCGCGTACGGCTTGAGCGCGGCTTTCCCCATGTAGGCGCTGTCGTCGGCGGAGAGCTTGAACATGAGTTCCTTCACGGTGGAGAAACCGTTGTTCGGGCTCGTATATGCCGTGTACGTCGCGCCGAGTCCGACCCCGCCGCCAAAACCCAGGCTCAGCGTCGAGTAGAAGTCCGACTCGTACCACAGCTTGCCCGTGGCGCTGTCCTGCCCCGTATCACCGGTGTGCAGGCTGTTCCAGACACCGAAGTTGATCGCGGCGCTCTTGAGGCTGCCCTCACCCGAGTAGACGGCCAGACCAAGGTCCCCGGACGGCCAGACCGCGACGCCGGTCGAGTTCTGGCGGATGCCGCGGAACATGTACTGGTTCAGCAGATCGACGTTTCCCGTCACCGTGATCTTGCCCGGGTTCGGATCAGCAGCATCCTGCGCAAGGGCCGGGGTCGCGGCGCACGCAATCGCCATAACAGCCGCCATCAACGTTCGAATTCCTACTCGGCGAATCGACAACATGACTACCTCCGTGAAAGCCGCGGCGGACGTTCCGATGCCGCCGCGAACCGATGAATGCACCAGATGAGCTGGCACGACTGGACTCGTGACGCGTGTGGTCAGGTCCATTTCCCTACAGAGAGCCGCCGGGGCTGTGACGCAGCGTTGGCGAGCCGTGCACCGGGAACTCCGGATACGCGTCGAGGCCGTGCTCATGTATATCGAGACCTTCGATCTCTCCCTCTCGAGACACTCTCAGCGTCCCGGTGGCCTTGACCGCATACATCAGCACGAAGGCCGCGACCAGCGTGGCCAGCGTGATGGCGCCGCTGCCGATGGCCTGAGCCATGAGCTGCGTCGTTCCCCCGCCGTAGAAGAGGCCCTTGACGGAGACGCTGGCATCCATGCCCATGGGTGTCGGCAGGCCGAACTGTCCGGTGGCAAAAAGCCCCAGGGACAGCGTGCCCCAGATGCCGTTGAACATGTGGACCGGCACGGCGCCAATCGGGTCATCGATCCGGAGGTACTCAAGCAGGTCGGTCCCATAGACGACGACGACCGCCGCGACGACGCCGATGATGAACGACCCGGTCGGGCTCACCCAGTAGCAGGGGCACGTGATCGCCACGAGTCCTGCGAGGAAGCCGTTGACCGTGAACGCCAGGTCCCACTTCTTCGTGCGCGCGAAGGCGATAAGGATCGCGGTCATGCCGGCCGAGCACGCGGCCATCGTCGTGTTGAACGACACCCGACCGATGCCCTGGACGTCCATGGCGGACAGCGTGCTTCCGGGATTGAAGCCATACCAGCCGAACCAGAGAATCAGTCCGCCGAGCGCGCCGAGGATGATGTTGTGCGGCAACATCGGCCCGCCGCCGTCGCGTGCGAACACCCGTCCGAGCCGAGGTCCGAGCGCCACTGCGCCGGCAAGCGAGATGGCGCCGCCGATGGTGTGCACAACCGTTGAGCCGGCGAAGTCACGGAATGCGGCCGGACCCATGAGCGCGAGCCACCCGTCCGGTCCCCACGCCCAATGCCCGACGATGGGATAGATGAACCCGGTGACGACGACGCTATAGATGATGTCGCCCACGAATCCGCAGCGTCCCACCATGGCGCCCGAGGTGATCGTCGAACAGGTATCGGCAAACGCGAACTGAAACACCCAGAACGCCAGCAGCGGAACGCCCGTTGCGAGATAGGTGTCCGGCAGTCCGTTCAGGAAGAACCCCTGCATGCCGATGAATCCGTTGCCCGGCTCGAACATGAATGCAAAGCCCCATGCCCAGAACGTGAAGCCGCAGATGCAGGTATCGACGATGCCTTCGACGACGATGTTGATGGACTCACGCGAACGTGCGAACCCGGCTTCCAACATGACGAAGCCGACCTGCATGCAGAACACCAGGAATGCGGCGAGCAGCACCCACAACGTGTTCAGCGCGTTGATCTCAGGGGTCGGCGCCCCTGTCTGGGCAAATACCGCGGGCGCGATGAATACGCGCATCGTGGCCAGCACGAGGATTAACCCGATCATCTTGCCGCCCATGACGGCCATCACGCGGCCTCGTATTTGGGGATCGCGCAGGCTGCTGTGAAGTCGGTGATAGAGCGTCGCCGGTCTCGTCATCTCGAAATCCTTTCTGTGTCTGACCCTGAAGTTCCCCGCGGCCGTGGGCTTCCCCATGAGCCCGTCGTCCTCGCGACGATGGCCGGCGGTCGGTGCGAGCCGAGGGCCGCACGGACAACAGAAGAGCAAGACGGACGCCAACGCGGCGCACTGTCCAGATCGCCTGAATCTGGCCTGTTTACGCCTGATTTGCGCAACGGCCGGGATCAGAATGACTTTTAGATTTGAGACACTTTTGTATAGCAGGCCTGATCTGTAGACATCTTCGTCTGATTCACGCCAAGGGGCGCCAGCCCAGCACCGCCACTGCTTCCCTTGCTTCGCCCGGTGGCCAGTTCACGACAGTCGACGAACGTGTCGGCCATGGCCTATTGGGCTACTCTTTCGTATGTAACAGTTTCGTTCGCAACACAATTGTCAGCATCCGATCTCCAACCTTGCGGCGACAGAACCCGCTGACTATGATCCGCTCCCACGTTCCCGGTCGGCTCTGCCCTGTCGGCGGAGCAGGAGGATACCCCTATGAAGGTGTATGAGGCCGCCGCCATCCGCAACGTCGCCGTGGTCGGACATGGCGGAAGCGGAAAGACGCAGTTGACCGCCGCCATGCTCTTCGGCGCCGGAGCGGTCAATCGACTGGGACGGGTGGACGACGGCTCCACCGTTACCGACGTCGACGACGAAGAGATCGCGCGGCACCACACGCTCTCCTCCCACCTCGCTCACGCCGAGTGGCTCACAGTCAAAGTCAACGTCATCGACACCCCTGGATTCGCGAACTTTCTCAGTGACGCCCGCGGCGCGCTCCGCGTCACCGAGGCGGCGCTGGTGGTGGTCGATGCCGTCCATGGCGTCGAGGTGCAGACGGAGAAGCTCTGGGCCGAGGCGGCCGCCCTCAACCTGCCACGCATGGTCGTCCTCAACCGGCTCGATCGTGACCGGGCC
>CANJYC010000210.1 GCA_947478985.1 Acidobacteriota bacterium
GAACGCATTGGCGCTACCGGTCGTCGTCGGGGGCACGGCCGTGGCGGTCCTCTATGCCGATGCGCTGGCGAGCGATCGCCGCGGCGCTGATCGGTGGCCCGCCATCCTCGACGTGCTGGCGCGTCACGCCGGCAAGGTACTGGAGGTCCTGACCGTGCAACGCGTCGTCGGCCTCCCACATTCGCGACCGCTCACGCGTTCCGCGCACGATGTCGTGGCAGATCTCCGCCACGACAGGGGGGTGCAGTGACACGTGCCGCACTCCTCCTTCTTACCCTAACCATCGGGCTCAGTAGCGGGCACGGACTCCAGGCGCAGGCCGGGAGCGAGGCGCCGCGCCTTGTGCCCACCGATCACCCGGCGCTGCCCGCGCAGGCGTCTCAGTTCTGGTTCGTGCCGGACGAGGCGGCGCGCCTCTCGGCATCTCGGGATGCCGCCCTGGCACGATTCGTCCGCGGCGTGAAGCTTGTCAGCGCGGGCGAGCTCACGGCGGGCCTGCCGCTCGTCAGAGAGATGGCGCTCTCCACATCACCGCTCGCGTCCTACGCGCAGTTCTATACCGGGGTGGCGCTGACCGGCCTTGGTCGATTCGACGAGGCGGATGCGGCGCTCACGACCCTCGCGAACCGCAATCCCGTCGGCTATCTGCACGAGGCCACCCCGCTTCTGCGTGCTGACGTGGCCGCATCCAGAGGGGATGCGCAGAAGGCCCTCGCCGTGCTGGAGGATCTCAGTGGCGCGCCGATGAGTGCGCCTGAGGATGTCCTGCTTCGTCTTGGCCGTGCAGCCGAGCGCGCCGGCGACCGCGACAAGGCACTGACGGCCCTGCGCCGCGTGTACTACGAGTTTCCCCTGAGCACCCAGGCGAGCGACGCGGAGAGTGACATCGCCAGGCTCGAGGCGTCCACGCCAGGTGCGTCCGACCGGTTGAAGCGGGACCTCGTGCGCGCCGGGCGGGTATTCGGGGCTCGCCGATGGAGCGATGCGCGTGAGGCGTTTGCGCGGCTGCCGCGCGCGGCAGAGGACGCGGATCGCGAGCTCGTGGCCATCCGACTGGCCGAGTGCGATTACTACCTCAATCGCCATCGTGCGGCACGCGACGGCTTGCGCCCGTATCTGGACAGCGGCACCCACCAGGCGGAAGCCCGCTACTTTTACCTGAGCGCCACACGGGCCCTCGGGGATGACACCAGCTACGTGACGCAGGCGCGTGCCTTCGTCAATGAGTTCCCCGACAGCGACTGGGCCCAGGAAGTGCTGAACAATCTGGGGTCCTACTATCTGATCGCGAACGAGGACGAGAGCGCCGAGCAGGTGTTCCGTGAGCTGATTCGCCGCTATCCGAAGAGCCGGTTCGCTGAGCGTGCCGCCTGGAAGGCCGGCTGGTTCGCTTACCGCCGCGGCCAGTATGGGTTGACCGTCGACCTGTTTGAGCAGGCGGCGGCCGACTTCCCGCGTGCCGACACGCGCCCCGCCTGGATCTATTGGGCCGGACGTGCCCGCGATCTGCTGGGCGACGCGGTAACGGCCGAGGCCCGATTCCGGCTCGTCGTCACCGATTACCAGAACTCGTATTACGGCCGCCTCGCGGAGAAGCTGATCGCCGGGCGGCGTCAGCCTCCCGTGCAGCAGATGGTTGCGATCGATCGGACCGGCGTGCGAGGCGGAACGGTCGCCTCAGAGGCGCTCATCCGGGCGCTGGTCGCCGCGCAGCTCTACGATCAGGCACTGCAGGAGATTCAGTACGCGCAGCGGATCTGGGGTGATGCGCCGGTGCTGCAGGCGACCTTCGCCTGGATCCGGTATCAGCAGGGGCAGTCGCTGAAGGGGACCGAGCGGTTCAACGCGCTTCGCGGTGCCATCAACACGATGCGGCGCGCCTATCCCCAGTTCATGGCGGCGGGAGGCGAGGAACTGCTGCCGCCGGAGCTGATGCGGGTCATCTTCCCGCTCGACTACTGGCCGCTCATCAAGAAGTACGCCGAGGCGCAGACGCTCGATCCGTACCTGGTCGCGGCGCTGATGGCGCAGGAGTCCACCTTCACCGCCGAGATCCGATCGTCGGCCAACGCCTACGGCCTGATGCAGCTGATTCCCGGCACCGGACGCCGCTATGCGCGCAAGCTGGGCATCCGGCGGTTCTCGACCGCGTCGCTCACGAATCCGGAGACGAACGTCCGGTTGGGGACCGAGTATTTCGCCGACCTGGTGGAGCGGTTCGACGGCGCGCACTTCGCGCTGGCCAGCTACAACGCCGGCGAGAGCCGCGTGGCGCAGTGGATGAAGGCGTCGCCGGGCCTGCCGCAGGATGAGTTCATCGACAACATCCCGTTTCCGGAAACGCAGACCTACGTGAAGCGGATTCTCGGGACGGCCGAGGACTACCGTCGCCTCTACGGGGGCGGGATCCTGACGTCGGAGTCGTCGCAGCCACCTGCGGCTCGCCGCACGAACTGATGTCCGAACGGCTCGAGCTGACGGCCCAGGCCGAAGAGTCGCATTTCTGGTATCACGGGTTCCGCGGCTTTCTCACTCCCGTCCTCGATCGTGTCGCCGCCGGCCGTCAGGGCCTCACCATCATCGACTGCGGGGCCGGCACTGGTCACAACCTGACGCTCCTCGGTGCCTACGGACGCGTGTTCCCCTTCGACCTGGACCCGTCGGCCCTGACCAAGGCGCGGGTGGCTGGGGCGCCGATGGTTCGGGCCAACGTGACGCACATCCCATTCCGGTCGAACAGCTTCGACATCGCGACGTCGTTCGACATGCTGATGATGGTGCCCGACGTCGAGGGCGCGGTGCGCGAGGTCGCGCGCGTGCTCAAGCCAGGCGGGGCGATCGTGTTTACGCTGCCGGCGCTCGAGGTGCTGCGCGGTGATCATGCCGAGATCTGGCACGAGCTGGTGCGCTACACGCCGGCCTCGGCGCGGGCGCTGCTCACGCAGGCCGGTCTTGAGGTCGAGCGGGTCTCGTTTCTCTTTGCGTCGCTGTTTCCGCTGATGCTCGTGACGCGGACGCTCGAGCGCTGGACACGCCGCTTCCGACGTGCGCCGAGCGCCGATGGCGATATCGGTATGCCGTCGCCGCTGGTGAATGCGGTGTTGACGGCGGTCGTGGTCGGGGAAGCGTGGCTGGCGCGCCACGTGCCGATGCCGGTCGGGAGCTCGCTGCTGATGGTGGCGCGGAAGCCGGTGGGCGGGGACCACGTGATCCCCGCGTCGGCATCCGCTGTGCGTTAGTAGCGGATAAACCCGCCGAAGTACGGCCCCGTCAGCTTCATCGTGCCCTCATCGTTGTCGACCCGGTAGTCCGTGTCGATGGACCGATAGCCCGCCTGGACGCCGAGGTGCGCGCCGAGGTGCAGGGCGCCTGACAGATCAAGGTCGTAGAACTTGCCGCGGAAGCTGCTGCGGTCGAGCTTGAAGCCGGTGAACTCACCGGTGAGCGACAGGGACTTCCCGATGTAGCCGCGCGCGATGCCGCCGATGGTCGGCACCGGAGCGGTCACGTTCGTCGCGCCGGTCAGGGTGGTGCCCAGCCCGCCGCCGGTCGCGGTGACGCTGGCGGCGATCTTGTTGTATTTCACTTCCGTCAGCAGGCCGATGAATCCGTGGCTCGCCGAGATCGCGTCCCACTCGTAGCCGAAACGGTAGAGGTCCCACTTGATGTTGGCGTTGCCGTTGGCGCTGACCGGAAACGTCAGGTTCTGGAACGTGATGGTGCGTGTGAGCACGGCGTTCTGGTCGTAGCGGATTGGCAGCTTGGCAAAGCGGACCTTGTGCTTGCCGGCCTTCATGACGCCGCGAATCTCGCGGAAGCGGTCGTCGGTGATGCCGAATTCCTGCACGAAGTCGACGGTGCCGATACGCGCATTGCCGGTGGTCAGGCTCAGCTCAGGCGTTGGCTTCCAGAGCATCAGCCCGAGCTCAATGTGATAGTCCTCCGCCGGCACCGTGGCGGCGCGCGGCGTGAACTGGGCCTCGGCGCGCCCGGCGACGAGGAAGAGGGCGAAGAGAATCACGGTCAGCGTGCGGGTGTGCATGCCTCGTACTATCGGCGTCAGTCAGGGACGGCATTAGCGGCGGGGCGGTGCGAAAGTCAGGGCGCCGGCCGGCGTCCTATACTGCAATGACGATGTCTTCCCGACGCCGCTTACTGGGCTACCTGGCCCGCTATCGTCGCGCCCTCCTCGCCGGCCTTGCCTGCGTCGTCGCCGCGTCGGCTGTCACGCTGGCCGGTCCGTGGGTGCTGAAGCTCGCCATCGACGATTTGATGACAGGCGTGACGGCGGGCAAGGTCCGGCTGTACGCCGGGTCACTGCTCGCGCTGGCGGCTGTCGGCGGCATCTTCCGCTTTCTGATGCGCCGCATCATCATCGGCACGTCACGCGATATC
>CANJYC010000211.1 GCA_947478985.1 Acidobacteriota bacterium
CATCCTGGTCCGCCGTGAGACGGTGCCGGACGACATCCACGGGATGTTCGTGGCGCAGGGGATTCTCACCGCGACCGGCGGCATGACCTCACACGCGGCCGTCGTCGGGCGCCAGATGGGGAAGCCGTCAATTGTCGGCGCGGGCGACCTGAACATCAGCGAAGCGCACAAACAGTTCACCGTCGGAGGCACGACCGTCAAGGAAGGCGACTACGTCTCCTTCAACGGTCTGACCGGTGAGGTGAAGCTGGCCAAGGTGGCGTCCAAGCCGAGCGAGATTCTCCAGGTGCTCGAAGGGCACATGAAGCCGGAGAAGTCGGACATCTACCAGCGCTTCAACCGGGTGCTGACGTGGGCCGATAAGTACCGCACGCTCGGCGTCCGCGCCAACGCGGACCAGCCCGATCAGGCCGTGCTCGCCCGCGCGTTCGGCGCTGAAGGCATCGGCCTCTGCCGGACCGAGCACATGTTCTTCGGTGAGGGGCGCATTCCGATTGTCCAGCGGATGATTCTGGCCACCACGGAGGAGGAGCGCCGCAAAGCGCTCGACGAACTACTGCCGGCACAGCGGCAGGACTTCTACGGCGTGTTCAAGGCCATGCACGGCAAGACGGTGACGATCCGGACGATCGATCCGCCGCTGCACGAGTTCCTGCCGAAGCGCGAGGAGCTAATGGTCGAGATCGCCACGATGGAGGCGAAGGGGACCGGCGGCGCAGCGCTGGCCGAAAAGCAGCACCTGCTGGACCGTGTTGAGCAGCTGCACGAGTTCAACCCCATGCTCGGGCATCGCGGTGTCCGTCTCGGCATCACGTATCCCGAGATCACCGAGATGCAGACACGCGCCATCATCGAGGCTGCGTGCATGCTCGCCAAGGAAGGGCTGAAGGTCACGCCCGAGATCATGATTCCGCTCGTGGGGCTCGTGAAGGAACTGCGCGACCAGAAGGCCATCGTCCAGCGCGTGGCGAGCCAGGTGATGAAGGAGCGCGGCGTCAAGGTGAAGTACCTCATCGGCACGATGATCGAGGTGCCGCGCGGCTCGATCTGCGCCGATCAGATTGCTGTCGAGGCCGAGTTCTTCTCATTCGGGACCAACGACCTGACGCAGCTCACCTTCGGGTTCTCGCGCGATGACATCGGCAAGTTCCTGCGCGTCTACCAGGAGAAGAAGATTCTCGAGCGGGATCCGTTCACGACCATCGATGTCGAGGGCGTCGGGCAGCTCGTCGAGATGGGGGTGAAGCTGGGGCGCAAGACCCGGCCGGACATCAAGCTCGGCATCTGCGGCGAGCATGGCGGTGACGCGGCCTCGGTCCACTTCTTCCACAAGGTGGGCCTGACCTACGTGAGCTGCTCGCCTTACCGCGTGCCGGTGGCGAGGTTGGCAGCCGCTCAGGCCGCCCTGTCCGTCAAGGTGGGAGACTAATCGAGCCGGCGTCATTCCATGGTCACGGTCTTCGTCCAGACGAACGGCACGACGACGCGCGCGGAGCGTCTCGATGCGCAGTGGCTCGATCCGGCATCTCCGTCCACGCTCTGGGTGGACCTGTCTGCACCCACGCCTGAGGACGCGCGACTTCTCGTCGACGCGTTCCACTTTCATCCCCTCGCCGTGGAGGATGCGCAGAGCGCCTTGCAGTTTCCGAAGATCGAGGCGTACGCGGGTTATCTCTATCTCGTCCTGCACGGCATCGATGTCACCGGGGCCGGACGGTTCGCCACGCACGACGTCGATTTCTTTCTCGGGCGCAACTACCTCGTCACCGTCCACAATGGCCACTCGCGCAGCGTCGCGAAGGTGCGCGATATCTGCGGCCAGCATCCCCACGTGCTCGCCGAGGGCCCCGTCGGTGTCATGCACCGCATCATCGACTCGATGGTGGAGAACTATCGTCCGGCCGTTGAGGCGATCGAGAAGGGGGTTGAGTCGGTGGAGAGCAAAGCCCTGAGCGGCAGCCAGAGCCTCGTGCAGCCCGTCCTCAGGCTGCGCAAGGACCTGGCGCACATGCGGCGCGTACTCGTCCCGCAACGCGACGCCATTGCGCGGCTCGCCAGGCACGAGTTTACGCAGATCGGCGACGAGATGGCCTATCGCTTCCGCGACGTGTACGACCACGTCATGCGCCTGACGGAGGAAGCGTTCTTTTTCCAGGATCGATTGACGGGCATTCTTGAAGTGCACCTGGCGACGGTGTCCAATCGCCTCAATCAGGTGATGAAGGTCCTGACGGTAATGTCCACCATCTTCCTGCCGATGACGGTGCTCACGGGCATGTGGGGCATGAATATTCCGCTGCCGGTATTCCCGGGCAGCCCCGCGGTGCAGTTCTGGTGGATCGTCGGCATCATGGTGACGATCGTCGTGGCGATGCTCGCGGCATTTCGCAGCCAGCGATGGATCTGATGGGAAAGATTCATCGCCTTCCAGCCGATCTCGCCAATCAGATCGCGGCCGGTGAGGTCGTCGAGCGGCCGGCCTCGGTCATCAAGGAGCTGGTCGAGAACTCCATTGATGCCGGCGCGCGGCGCATCGCCATCACGATTGAACTCGGCGGCAAGAAGCTCCTGCGCGTCGAGGATGACGGCGAGGGGATGGGGCCGGAGGATGCGCGGCTCGCGATCGAGCGGCATGCCACCAGCAAGATCACCAGTGCCGACGACCTCGAGCGGATCATGACGCTGGGGTTTCGAGGTGAGGCGTTGCCGAGCATCGCCTCCGTCTCACACTTCACGCTGCGCACGCGCGCCCGCGGGGCCGTGTCAGGGACCGAAATCACGGTCAACGGCGGCACGGTGGCGGGCGTCACCGAAAAGGGGATGCCGGAGGGCACGTCGATCGACGTGGCCGACGTCTTCTACAACCTCCCGGCGCGCCGCAAATTCCTGAAGTCCGATGGCGCCGAGTCGGCACAGGTCACGAAGATCGTGACCCAGCTGGCGCTCTGCTACCCGGAGATCGGCTTCACGCTGACGAGCGCCGGTCGCACCGTGGTCCGGTGTCCGCCGGTGTCGTCGCTGCGCGATCGCCTCTACCAGCTCTATGGTGAACGCGGGGACCTGGTCGAGGTGCGGCGCGACAGCGGCAGCGTGAAAGTGCTCGGCTACATCGCGGCGCTGGCCGAGCAGGGGCCGACGCGCGGGCCGCAGAATGTCTTCGTCAACCGGCGTATCGTCAAGGACCGGACGATCGCCCACGCAATCATCGACGCCTACAGCGTCGCGTCGATCAAGGAACGCAGCCCCGAAGTGCATCTCTTCATCGAGATGCCGCATGACGCGGTGGACGTAAACGTGCACCCGACCAAAGCGGAAGTGCGCTTTCGCGATCAGTCCTTCATCCATCAGGTGATCCGCCGGACGCTCGGCGATGCCCTTGGTCGCGGGCCGGCGCCGGAGTTACAGCTGGATGCCCCGAGGTTCGCCGCAGGCGTGCCGACAACGCTGCCGCTGCCAAGCGCATTCACGGCGGCGATGCCGAGCCGGTGGGGGATCACGGCGCCGATGGGCGGGCACGACGGTCCGCCCGGTCTCGACACCGGCCCGCTCACCGCGCGGGAGACGGCTGTCACGCCTGGTGACATCAGCGGGGGAGTCAGCGCCCACGTCAGCGCCATAACGCCGATGATGGCGCTCGGGCAGTTCAGGGACACGTTCATCATCGCCGTCGATCCCGACGGCATCGCGATCATCGACCAGCACGTCGCCCATGAGCGGATTCTCTTTGAGCGGATTACCGAGCGCCTTGCGAGCGGCCGGCTGGAGAGTCAGCGGCTGCTCGTGCCGCTGCTCATCGAGATGTCCTCGGCTGGCCGCCAGGCGCTTGCGGACCATGCCGCGGACCTCGAGCGCCTCGGCTTCGAGGTGGAGGACTTCGGCGGCGACGCGTTGCGCGTGAATGCGTGCCCGGCGCTGCTGCAACGGGATGCGTGCGATGTGGCACTGCGCGCTATGGCCGAGGACCTCGAAGGGCTCGACCGAGGCGCCGGCGTCGAGAGCGCCATCAAGCGCATCGCCGCCACGATGGCCTGCCACGCGGCCGTGAAGGCCAACTATCCGCTCACGCGGGAGAAGATGGCGCACATCCTCGAGGAACTGCGGCGGACCTCGTATTCCACCATCTGCCCGCACGGCCGGCCTGTCATGTTGCGCCTCACCCAGCGTGAGGTCGAGAAGAACTTCCAGCGCATCTAGGCGCGGGCGAGTAAGCTGGACGTATGACTGACAATGCGGCGCCCAAGACTTCGGTTGAGCTGGCGATGGAGCGGCTCCGGAAGAAGGATGCCGACGCGGGCGTCGCGGCGCGGCCGATGACCGACGAGCAGAAGCGGGCCATCGCTGAGGTGAAGAGTCTCTACGACTCGAAGATCGCCGAGCAGGA
>CANJYC010000212.1 GCA_947478985.1 Acidobacteriota bacterium
CGGATCAACGGCGAGTACCGCACGTGAACGCCGTTCCTCCGCCGGCAGCGGTACCCAAGGACTTTCTCTCCATCCTCGATCTGTCTCCAGACGCCTTCGTGCGGCTGCTGGATCTGGCCGCCGACATGAAGGCGATGCGCCGGCTCGGCCGTCAGGCCCCCACGGCACAGGCGCTCGGCGGCAGGCACGTTGCGCTGCTCTTCGAGAAGCCGTCGCTGCGCACGCGTACGACGTTCGAGGTGGCGGTACACGAGCTGGGCGGGACAGCGCTGCATCTGCCAGGAGAGTTCGGTGAAGGGGTCCGCGAGCCGTTGAAGGACGTCGCGCGAAATCTCGAGCGCTGGATCGCCGCGCTGGTCATCCGCACTTACGCCCAGGAAAAGGCCGTGACGCTGGCAGCCGCCGCGCCGCGTCTGCACGTCATCAATGCGCTCAGCGACGAGCAGCATCCCTGCCAGGCGCTTGCGGACATGCTGACGCTGCGCGAACGCTGGGGAGACTGCCACGGCCGCACCCTTGCCTATGTGGGCGACGGCAACAACGTCGCAACCTCCCTTGTGCAGGCCGCTGCGATGCTCGGCATTGCGGTCACGCTGGCGTCTCCGGTGGGCTACGAGCTGCCGGATGCCGTTGTGGCGGAAGCGACAGCCCGGGGGGCCACGATCCGCCGCTGTACCGATCCTCGGGAGGCTGTCAGGGGGGCGGACGCGATCTACACGGACGTCTGGGCTTCGATGGGCGAGGAGGCCGAAGCCGATCAGCGGAGACTCGTCTTTGCGCCTTACCAGGTGAACGCCGCACTGATGGGCGCCGCCGCCGCGCAAGCGCTCTTCATGCATTGCCTCCCCGCGCACCGTGGCGAAGAGGTCACCGACGAGGTGATCGAGTCGCCAGCCTCGGTCGTCTTCGACCAGGCCGAGAACCGCCTGCACACCCAGAAGGCGCTGCTGGCGATGCTGCTCTCGTAGGGCACGCCGCCCCCGCGACGCCTTAGCGCAAGGTCAGCGCCAGATACCCGGCCAGCATGAAGCTGGTGAACGACACCAGCCCGGCAAGCCAGAGGGCCCAGAATCGCGAATACTGGGGCGGCCGGTCGCGTTCTGGCAGCGTGGCGATGAAGCGTCCATGCTGTACCGTGGCCACCGCGATGACCACGGCGCCGATCACCACGAAGGCCATGCCGATCACGCTGGACGGCACGGCATCGAATCGCACGGTCACGCCTGCCGACTGCGCCGCGGCGATCCGCAGGAACAACCCGAATCGGGCCACGATGAAGCCGAGGCCGACGATGGAAATGCCCGTGCGCAGCCATGCGAGCAGCGTTCGCTCTGATGCGAAGAAGACGCGCGGATCGGGAGCGGTCATGGCGGTGAATAACTGGCGGCGCGACGTCCCGGCCTGAGCCCTGCGGCGCCCGGACACGATATCACCTCGCCCGACGCATGACGGAACTTTGCGGCCTCAGACCGAACTAGAATTCACACCAGATGCGCTGGTTGCCACACTACGACGCGGACGTCCCACGCTCGCTCGCCCCCTACCCGGACAAGACGCTGCTCGACTACCTCGCTGAGCTGGCGCGAGAGCACGGCGACAACGCCGCCCTCCTCTTCAAGGGCGCCGCGTTGTCGTACCGCCAGCTCGAGGCGGAAAGCACGGCGTTTGCCGCAGCACTCGTGGCGATGGGCGTGACGCACGGGGACCGTGTGGCGCTCGTGCTCCCCAACTGCCCGCAGTTCGTCGTCGCGGAGTTCGGCGCCTGGAAGGCTGGTGCCGTGGTCGTGCCGCTGAACCCGACCTACAGTGAACGCGAACTTGAGGTCGCGCTCGTCTCGACTCAAGCCCGGGCGGTTGTCGCCTTGACGCCGTTCTACCAGCGAGTGAAAGCGGTGCAGGCGCGCACGCAGGTGCAATGCGTCATCGCGACCTCGATCAAGGAGTACCTGCCGCCCGTCCTGCGGCTGCTGTTTACCCTGCTGAAGGAACACAAAGATGGTCACCGGATCTCGCTCGCCGACGGTGACGCGCGATTCCAGTCACTGCTCCGGCGTCACCGTCGTGCGCCGCGCCCCTCGGTGACGGTCCGTCCGGACGATCGCGCCGTCATCCTCTCAAGCGGGGGTACCACGGGCACGCCGAAAGGCGTGGTCGGCTGCCATCGGGACTACGTGGTGGCGGGTCTGCAGATCTACGAGTGGACCAAGTCCGCCAAGCAGCGCTGGGTCGACGTCATCATGGCGCCGCTGCCGCTCTTTCACGTCTACGCCAATCTCGGACTACAGCCACTCGCCTTCGTCGGGCCAAACCCGCTGTCGCTCGTGCCGAACCCCCGCGACATCGACGATCTGCTGAAGACCATCAAACAGGTGAGGCCGGCCTTCTTCAACGGCGTGCCGACGCTGTATGCGGCGATTCTCAATCATCCGGACGTGCGCGCAGGCAAGGTGGACCTCAGCTCGATCAAGCTCTGTTTCTCCGGCGCGGCCGCGCTGATGGCCGAAACGAAGAAACAGTTCGAGGCCCTCACAGGCGCGCGCATCGTGGAGGGTTACTCGCTCACCGAGGGCATGATGGCGTGCTGCATCAATCCCGTGAAGGGGACGAACAAGATCGGCTCGATCGGGATGCCGCTGCCGGACGTTGATGTCCGCATCGTCGACGCGGATGCGGGCACCCGCGAGCTTGCCGTGGGTGAGGTCGGCGAGATGATCATGCGCGCACCGGAGCACATGCTCGAATACTGGAACAACCCGGCGGAGACCTCCGAGACCCTGCGTGTGCACGGCAGCGGTGCGCCCTGGATCCACACCGGCGACCTTGCGTACATGGACGAGGATGGGTACCTCTTCATCGTCGACCGCAAGAAGGACCTGGTGAAAACAAGCGGGTACCAGGTATGGCCGCGGGAGATCGAGGAAGTGCTTTCAAGCCACCCGGCCGTGATGGAAGTCGGCGTCGCCGGCATCCCGGATGCGCTCAAAGGCGAGGTGACCAAGGCCTGGGTGGTCCTCAAGGCCGACCAGCATGCCACCGAAGACGAGCTGCGCAGCTATTGCCGCGAGCGGCTCGCGCCCTATAAGGTGCCCGCGCACATCGCCTTCAGGACTTCGCTGCCGAAGACGATGGTCGGCAAGGTGCTGCGCCGGGTTCTTGCAGCCGAGGATCGCGCCTGAGGGACGAACGCTAGGCGCGTTCGCTGTCGAGCATCGCCATCTGTTCCTTGCGATAGCGTTCGCCGGCCACTACCCCCGGCGGGAACACCGCCTCGAGGCTGACGAGATCGTCAGGCGACAGTTCGACGTCGAGACTGCCCAGCGACTCCTGTAGCTGCGCCCTCGTCCGCGCGCCAACGACCGGGACAATGCTCGAATGCCGGGCGAGGACCCACGCAATCGCCATCTGTGGCGCCGTGGCTCCGCGCGTGGCGGCCATCTGGCCCAGCTTCTGGACCAGGCGAGTGTTGACCGCCTGATTCTCCGACGCAAACCTCGGGAAGTGGGCACGGGTGTCGCTCGCCCCCGCTGGCGACGAACCACTGAGCAACCCGCGTGACAGCACGCCATACGCCGTCATGCCGATGTCGAGCGTATCGAGCAGCGGCAGAATCCGTGACTCCGGCCCGCGGCTGACGAGCGAGTACTCGATCTGCAGATCGACGATCGGGTGCACGGCATGGGCGCGCCGAATCGTATCGGGCCCGACTTCCGACAGGCCAATCGATCTGACGTAGCCCGCGGTGACCATGTCGCGGATGGCGCCGACCGTGTCCTCGATGGGTACGGCGGGATCGAGCCTGGCGGGACGATAGATGTCGATGTAGTCCACGCCGAGCCGCTTCAAGGTGTAGGCGAGGAAGTTCTTCACCGCCGCGGGACGCGCATCATACCCGCCCCAGCTGCCATCGGGCGCGCGCAGGGCGCCGAACTTCACCGAGAGGATCGCGCGGTCTCGACGGTCGCGAAGCGCGCGGCCAATCAGCATCTCGTTGTGGCCGGTGCCATAGAAGTCACCGGTGTCCAGAAGGGTGATGCCGCGGTCGAGCGCCTCGTGAATCGTGGCGATGCTCTCTCGTTCGTCGGCCGATCCGTACATGCCGGACATACCCATGCAACCAAGCGCGAGTGGAAAGACCGCGGGCCCGGTGGCCCCAAGCCGGCGAGGGGATCTGGCTGAACTGTTCATAGGGGTTTCGCTGAGCCGCGAGCACGTTTCTGCAATGCCAGCGACAATCCTGGTGGGTTACTGCCTGGCCATGCCGCAATTTCTCAAGAAAAATGCGCGGCACGCCCGTTGCTGAAGACGAGCCGTCGGGCTGTGGTTTACGGCAGTCTGCCGTAAATGCTGGGGGGACCAGTCAGAC
>CANJYC010000213.1 GCA_947478985.1 Acidobacteriota bacterium
ATCGCGGGCAGGAGGTACTTGCGCGCGGCCTGATCGGCAAAACTGCCGGCGTGCGACCAGCTGATGATGAAGAAGTTGATGCCATAGTCAGCTGCCCACTGCAGGTGCGTGGCGATCACGGCGGGGTCGTCCGAGACATATTCGCCGAGTTGCGGCTCCAGCGGTGCTGCCAGATGCCGCCCGGCAAAGTCCGTCGAAGCCCAGTGCCCCCCGTAGTACCACGTGTAGTAGTAGGCACCGACCAGGTACGGCGGGCGCTCGGCACCGATCCCCGTTCGACCCGACCGCAACAGCATCCACCCGCCGAGCATCACGGCCACGAGCCCAAGGCTCCACGCCGCGACGCGCCACCGCGTGGCCAGGCTCGCCCGCCCCTCTGCCCCGTGCTCGATTCGTCTCAACGATTTCCGTGTTCCATGGACATTTTCGTCCACCGCATCCTGCCGCGACCGTCCCCGCCGGCGCAAGTGGGCCGCAGAGACGGCCTGGCGCTGGCGGGACTCAGGAAACATCTGCCGCCCACGCGTCGTATATCAAGAAATGCATGCGGCGAGGTCTGCCCGGACCTCAGTCCCATAGGCCCTATCCGGTTGTCTTCAGTTCATCGAAGGCCATCCGTAGAGTAAAATCGTGTGTTTGTGGTGTTCTCCGCGGCTCCAACTGAAGCTTGAGGGTATTGATTACGTGCATTTCCTGAAGACGAGCGTCGTTCTCCTGGCTACGGCGTGTCTCAGCATCGGGGTTTGCAGCGCATCCGCCCAAGGTCAGACACCACAGCGGCAGGCGGTACAGCCGCCGGCAGCGCCACCCGCAGCGCGAGCATCCGTGAAGGCCCTCGACGGGCCACCGGCACCAATCGCCCCGGAGGTCGTCAATCGCGACGCGAAAGGGCACGCCACCATCCGTGCGGTCCGTATCACCACCCCTCTCGACATCGACGGCCGCCTCACCGAAGCGATCTACACGCAGGTGAAGAGTGCCGGGGACTGGGTCCAGCAGCTACCAGTCGAAGGGGCCGCAGCGACCGAACCGTCGGAGATCTGGGTGTTCTTCGATGACAAGAATCTCTACATCTCCGCCCGATTCACCGACGCCGAACCGGGGCACCAGATCGCCACCGAGCTGCGCCGCGACAACATGAACCTGATTCGCAATGACAGTCTCAGCCTTGTCATTGATACGTTCTACGACCGCCGGAACGGCTTCAGTTTCCAGACCTCGCCCATTGGCACGATCCGCGATCAGGCGATCGTCGACAACGCTCTCAACGAGAGCTGGAACACGGTCTGGGACGTCAAGTCCAACCGGTCGGATGCGGGCTGGACCACGGAGATCGCGATCCCGTTCAAGTCGCTTCGATACGGCGGTGCCGGCCCGCAGGTCTGGGGCTTCAACGCGCGCCGCATCCGGCCCTGGCGAAACGAGAACACTACGCTCAGCGCCGTGCCGGCCTCGTACGGAACCGGTGGTGGCAATCGACTGAACGTGGCAGGCACGCTCGTCGGCCTCGAAACGCCGGAGGCGTCGAAGAACCTCGAGTTGAAGCCCTACGCCATCTCGTCGCTCGCCGACGACAAGACGGCCGCCGTGCCCTACACGAACGACTTCAACAAGGCCGCCGGCTTCGACTTCAAATACGGGCTCACGCGAAGCATGATCTTCGACGCGACGGTACACACCGACTTCGCGCAGGTCGAAGAAGACCTTCAGCAGGTGAACCTGACACGCTTCAGCCTGTTCTTTCCAGAGAAGCGCGACTTCTTCCTTGAGGGGCAAGGCATCTTTGCCTTTGGCGGCGGGCAGCTCGAGCGCTCCAGTGGCACGGACGCCGACATTCCGGTCCTCTTCTTCAGCCGGCAGATCGGTCTGAACAAGGGGCTGGCTGTGCCGGTCGTTGCCGGTGGACGTCTGACAGGGCGCGCGGGCAAGTACACGGTGGGCGCCATCAATGTCGAGACCGACGACCAACCGGAATCGGGCGCCGTGAAGACCAACTTCACCGCGGTGCGCCTGAAGCGCAACATCTTCCGACGCAGCAATGTCGGCCTCATCGCCACCACGCGGAACCCCAGTGGGGGCCAGTCGAATTCCACGGGCGGCGTGGACGCCGCGTTCAGCTTCTTCCAGAACATCAACTTTGCCGGGTATCTCGCCAAGACCACCCCGAGCAACAAGGCCGGCAGCGACGCCAGCTATCGGACTCGATTCGAGTACACCGGGGACCGCTACGGCTTCGAGGCCGAGCACATCATGGTGGGCGAAGCCTTTGACCCGCAGGTCGGCTCCGTACGGCGCACCGACTTCCGGCGCACCTACTCGCAGGCGCGCTTCAGCCCGCGCACCCGGCGCAGCAAGCGGGTCCGGAGGCTGTCCTGGGATGGCAGCCTCGACTACGTGTCGAACGCGCCGGGAACGGTTGTAATGAACCGCGATCTCGTGACGTCATTCACCACCGAACTCAACAGCAGCGATTCGGTGAAGGTCGAATACGACCACACCTATGAGTTCATCCCGAAGAAGTTCGCGATCGCTCCAGGCGTCAGCGTCCCGACAGGCGGCTACGACGGCCGCACGACCAGGGCCTCGTACACGCTCGGGCAGCAGCATCTGGTTTCCGGAACGGTGAAGGCCTCGCATGGCTCGTTGTACAACGGCACGCGGACTGACGCGAGCTACAGCGGCTACATCGGGCTCAACGCCCATTTCGCGTTCGAGCCGAGCGCGACGCTCGCGTGGGTCGATCTGCCCGGCGGTTCATTCACGGCGCGCGTCCTGACCCTGCGATCGATTGTCACACCGACCGCGCGAATGGTCCTCAGCAGTCTGGTGCAGTTCAACGCGGCCAGTCATTCCCTCTCGTCGAGCGCGCGTCTGCGCTGGGAATACCGACCGGGCAGTGAGTTCTTCGTCGTCTACAGCGACGGGCGCAGCACGCTGGGATCCGGGATTCCCGATCTGCTGAACCGTTCGATTGCGGTGAAGGTGACCAAGCTGCTGCGCTTCTGACCGGTGGCACGCACCACTCCTGTGCCACACAGCTCTCCATCGAGGCCCCGAGGTATTGACTACGTGTATGTCTTGAAGACGAGTGTCCTTTTCCTGGTGGCCGTGTGCCTCGGCATGGGCGTCACCTCCGCATCGGCCCAGGGCC
Organism: Acidobacteriota bacterium; assembly: GCA_947478985.1. Classification (GTDB taxonomy): domain Bacteria; phylum Acidobacteriota; class Vicinamibacteria; order Vicinamibacterales; family UBA2999; genus CANJYC01. Next base: position 3,152 of record CANJYC010000213.1, read on the forward strand.
CCGCGGTCCAGCGGCCGGATGCACCACGCACAGCTGGCGCATCGACGACCAGGCTCGACGGCCCGGCGGCACCAGTTGCGCCCGAAGTCGTCACGCGCGACACCAAGGGGCGTGCCACACTCCGCGCCGTCCGCATCACGACACCGCTCGTCATTGACGGGCATCTCGACGAAGCGGTTTACTCCCAGATCAAGAGTGCCGGCAACTGGGTGCAGCAGCTCCCGGTTGAAGGCGTGCCCGCGACTGAACCCTCGGAAATGTGGGTATTCTTCGACGACAAGAACCTGTACATCGCGGTGCGCTGCATGGACGCCGAACCCGGGCACCAGATTGCGACCGAACTGCGCCGTGACAACAACGGCATCGTCCGCAACGACAGCCTGAGCTTCTCGCTCGACACCTTCTATGACCGGCGCAATGGATTCAACTTCCAGACGACGCCGATTGGCACGGTTCGCGACCAGGCCGCCATCGACAACGTCCTGAACGAAAGCTGGAACACCGTCTGGGAGGTCAAGTCCAGCCAGTCTGACGCCGGTTGGACTACGGAACTTGCCATCCCCTTCAAGTCTCTGCGCTACAGCGGCGCCGGGCCGCAGGTGTGGGGATTCAACGCGCGCCGCATTAGACCCTGGAAGAACGAAATCTCGACCCTGAGCGCCGTCCCTGCCTCCTATGGCACGGGGGCCGGCAACAGGCTGAATGTCGCGGGCACACTAGTCGGCCTCGAAACGCCTCAGGCCTCCAACAACCTCGAGGTCAAGCCCTACGTGATTTCCTCGCTGGCCGACGACAAGACGGCGGCCGTGCCTTACACGAATGACCTCAGCAAGGACGCCGGCTTCGATTTCAAGTACGGCCTTACGCGGAGCATGATCTTCGACGCGACGGTGCACACCGACTTCGCGCAGGTCGAAGAAGACCTCCAGCAGGTGAACCTGACACGCTTCAGCCTGTTCTTTCCAGAGAAACGTGACTTCTTCCTCGAGGGGCAAGGCATCTTTGCCTTTGGCGGCGGGCAGCTCGAGCGCTCCAGCGGCACGGACGCCGACATCCCAGTCCTCTTTTTCAGTCGGCAAATCGGTCTGTACAAGGGGCTGGCTGTGCCGGTCATCGCCGGCGGACGTCTCACCGGGCGGGCTGGCAAGTACACGGTAGGCGCCATCAACGTTGAGACCGATGACCACCCGGCATCGGGC
>CANJYC010000214.1 GCA_947478985.1 Acidobacteriota bacterium
GAGGCCGCCGACCCGCATGTCGCCGTTCACCGTCGCGGTGAACCCGGAGTTCAGTTCCAGGCCTTCGCGTTTCACGACGCTGAAGCCGGGCAGCGTGAACGTCACCGTATACGTGCCGGGACGCAATTCAAGGATCTTGTAGGAGCCCTGTTCATCGGTGGTCGCCGTTCGGACGCCCTCGATAAGGGCCGGACTTGCCACTTCGACCGTCACGCCGGGCAGCACCGCGCCCGAACTGTCGCGGGCCACGCCGGCAATGGCACCCCCGACGGATTGCGCCATGGCGCCGAGCGGCGCCAATAGAAGGCTCAACATGCATACAAACATCACGGTGCGTACCGCGACCTGACTCTGTCTCTTCATGACTCCCATGTCCTTCCTTACGGTCAAAGGATCGTGCAACGTCAACAAATGGCCGCTACCAGTCGTATACGTGAGTGGATGCAGACCAGCACTAAAGCCCGTTAACGGACTGGGACCAAAGTGCCCTGCATATAAACCATAAAGGCGGGGGTGGAGTCAAGCCGACCGGAGGTGGGAATTACTCCGCAGTGAGGCCTTTTTCCTAAGTATTTTGATGTGGATCTGAATTATTCAGGCGTCTGAGTCGACGCGTGCGTGAGCAGGTCGTGGACCGCCGCGCACAGGTCGTCTGTTGAATAGGGCTTGGCCAAGGTCCGATGGATGCCGATGGCTGCCACCTCGGCCATCTCGGCGTCCGACAGACGACCAGAAACCATCAGGACCGGCATACCAGGACGCCTGTTCCAGACTTCACGGGCCACAGCCACGCCCGTGGCACCTGGCATATTGAAATCGACCATGAGCAGGTCGAATGCCTCCGGAAACGCATGGACCGCGTCGAGTGCGTCGCCGATGTGATTGAATCCAGTCACCCGGTATCCCTTCCGCTCCAGCACACGCGTGGCCATACGCACCAGCGGCGACTCGTCATCGAGAATCAGGATGTGCTGGCCGCCGCCAACCGGCACCGCACCGCCAGCGTCTGCCCGTGGGCCAGGCGCGGCCACAGCCGCGGCTGGGAAATCAACCGCTTCCGTGTGAACCTGATCGCTTGCGCCATCGTCGCGCGAAAGGGGCAGGCCCGCCTTGCTCATCCCCGAGCATGAATCCGCTGCGGGAGGGAATGCGCCGTTGCCACAATGGCAATAATGGCGATGAACACGGCCTGTCTTCAATTGCACAGCGGACCATCGTCGAGATGAGGGACTGTGAGTTCCTGGGGAGTGAACGCATTCACGCCTGAGGAGATTTAATAGCGATGGCTCTATGACAATGGAACGCCAGCTTGTCTTTCTGGTGGTGCTGGCGATTCCGATCGCGTCGGTGGCCTGGACCGTGACGCACGAAGAAGTCTTTCACGAACTTCACGAGTGGTGCGTGGCGAAGAGCCTCTCGTGCAAGCGAGCCCTCTCGCGCAAGGCCTTCTACCTTTTCACCTGCGATTACTGTTTCAGCCACTGGGTCACGATCGTCGTCCTGTTCATCACTCGTTACAGGCTGCTCTATGACGACTGGCGGGGCTATCTGATCGCAGGCTTTGCTCTGGTATGGCTTTCCAACGTGTATATGAGCTTCTTCGGCCGCTTGCGTCTGGAGATTCGGGAAGACCGAATCGACATCGCCGCAGCTGAGTCGAGAGAACGTCGCGTTAGCGGGAATACGGGGATGAACCCGTGACGTGCGGTGCGGCCCGGCATTTGTCGCTCGGCCGAACGCGTCTTATGGAGCGGTTCGATCTGATGACGAGAGAAACGGGAAATTGGCTCCTCGGGCTGGATTCGAACCAGCAACCCTCCGGTTCGCTGTCATTGCGTCGAGAACTGAATATCGTCGATCTGCAGGTAACCCCCATCCGACTTGCCTGGACCTAGATAGCCGGACGCATTGCGACCAACGACAGACGGGCGGAATACCAGGCTGCTGACGCCGGTGCGCACTTGGCGAAGCGCATCGTTCGTTCCTTTGGCCGAAGATGGCAGGCGTGCATTCTCGAGCATGAGATCGACCGGCGTTGGCGAATTCGTCACGGCGACGTCCCAGCCAAACTTCAGTCCCTTGTTCGATGGTGAATAGCGGTCACTTTCCAGTTCGATGCGGACCGTTCGCGGCTGGTCGGTTCGCAGAAGCAAGCGCACGTGCGTCACGGACGTCAGGTTGCGAGCACCGTCCGCGAGCGGCATGGAGTACTGAATCCATTGCCGCCACGCCTCGTCGGGCGAGCCAGATGGATCGCGATAGACAAACGTCACCCGAATATCTTGATGCCCATCCAGCGCGTCGGTCGTGCGCACTTCCTGCCTGACATCGGAGTTGACACTCGCACGAGTCGCACACGCGACCTGCGCTCCCAACGACGTCGCCGTTTCGAAATCGTTGTTCCCCAGCGAGAGTGAGAGGGGGGCCAATGGCCGGCCGTCGCGAATGGCCAGGAGTCGTTCCCGCAGCACGGGAATGGTGCTCTTCAGCTCCTTGACTGCGGACATCCACGACCCGTCGCCCTGCGTCGTCGGATCGGCCGCTTCGGAGTCGCGGATGAACGTCACCCAGCGGTCAATTTTCTTCAGGACCATCTGTTCATTGAACGAGCCGGCCAGCAACTGGTCCACGGCGGCCTGGTATGCCCCGTGCGCCTGCGCCATCGCCTGGAACAGGCGATCGCATCCTGGCTCCTCGACCCATGAGCCGCCCCATACCGGATAGTGCCGATCGCAATGGGCTGGCGGCGTACTCCAGCGTGGAACTGCGGCAAAGCGCCGGCAGGGCGCCAGCGTCAGGTCCAGATCCCACGGAATCAACCAGAAGACATCGCGATGCTGCTCTTGATAGACGTAATAGTTGTGATTGTTCGACATCGGGCTCACCGCATTGACGAAGTACATGGCGGTGACTCCGTCGCAATTCGCGAGGACGTCGTCCACGGCCATGTACCGAGCCATGTACGGCAGATCCGTCCATTTCGCGAGAACTGCAGTGAGTTCCGGGGGCTGTGAACGTGCCAGGTCGTCGGCAAACGCTACGATGGCCGCGGGCTTGCGCCAGTCGAAGATCGCGAAGCTGCCCTTATTTGTTTCCAGCGCTCGAGCGTAATCGAGCGCCGTCATGGTCGATTTTGGCCAGGCTTCCTTGTAGAGATTGCCGTGGCCATTGCCGGGCCACCGATCGGCCGTGAAGTCGCCGTCAACCGCTTCAACCATTGAGAAGAGGCCGTAGCTCTTGCCATTGACGTTCACGTTGGCCCAGGAGCTGCGCGGAGCCTTGATGTGACTCAGTTGAAACAGATCGTAGGCAATGCGCTCGTGCAGCTTTGTGGGATCCCCAACCATCGAGTGCAAGTTGAGCCGCGTAAGGCCAAAGAAGCGATTGGCCCCGTCGTACTTCTCAAAGTTGAGGCTGAAGCTCAACTTGGAACATGCCAACTTGCCTGTCTGATCGTAGCAATTGGCCAGCGTGCCGACGCTCCCTTTGAAACGCAGACCGATGGTCCCCGCCGGTTGGCCCTCGTAGCGGACGTCGGCTCGCACATATTCTTCTTTGGTCGCGTTGGCTTGCAGCCACTGCCACTGCTGGTCCTGTACCGTGAATTCAAACTGCGGCACATGGTCAACCCCAAACAGGCTGGCCGCATCCGTGTGACGAAAGACCGTTGGTGACGGCTCCGGCGTGCCACAGGCGGCCACGCATGTGAGCAGTGTGAGGCCGATCGTCGACACGATACCCGGATACTTCATTGGCCCCGCGCCATGCACTGTAGGGCACATGCCATGTCGACCATCAACTGAGGTGGCAGACGGAGGCGGTCACGGTACTCACCCCGAACATTCAACCGTACGTCGCGCCGCTGCCGCCGAAGAACAGCACAGCCAACACGATGATCAGAATGTTTGGCATGGCTCACCTGTCTCGTCAGATCTTGTGGAGTGCGCAGGCGACAATGCTCCCGCCACGCAGCACGTCACGCAGCGGCACGGCCTCTCACGAAATGCCAGACCAACGAGATCGCGGCCACTACCAGTAATGCATGGATCAATCCGCCGGCCACGTGGAACACGACCCAGCCGAAGATCCAGGCCACGAGGAATACGAAGAATAGCTTGAGAAACATGACGACCTCCCGTGACCGTCCGAATGATGGCGGCTCGTCGCAACCCTGCGAACAAGCCGCCTAACGACCACCTTAGCTGCGCCGCGAGACGCCGATCGAACGGAGTGAGGGCACACCGAATGTCCGCCTCCTCAGAGAGGAATGTCCCCTCTGCCTCGGATTGGTTCTACCTGTCGGCCTTCCACCCGCGATCTACATTCCACTGGCGCGA
>CANJYC010000215.1 GCA_947478985.1 Acidobacteriota bacterium
CAGGGCGTTCAACTGCGGCTCGGTGAGCGTCCGCGGCACGCGATCGATGACGCACAACGTCCCCAGCGACACCCCTTCTGTCATCGTGAGGGGTGCGCCGGCATAGAACCGGATCGAGGGGTCAGACGTCACGAGGGGGTTGTCCGCGAAGCGCGAATCCTTGGAAGCGTCTTCGACAATGAAGAGTTCATCATCCTGCCGAATCGCATGGGCGCAGAAGGCGACGTCCCTGGCGGTCTGGGGCACATTGAGGCCCACGCGTGACTTGAACCATTGACGGTGTTCATCGACGAGCGTGATCAGGGCGATGGGTGTTTCACAAATCGCCGAGGCCAGCTGCGTCAACTCGTCGAATGCCTTCTCGGCACCCGAGTCGAGAATGCGATAGAGCCGGAGCATCCGCATCCGCTCGACTTCATTCACCGGAAGTTCACTCATGCCTGTCCCATCCCCCGACTGTCCCCTGGGCCAGCCGCGTCCTAGGTTGCCAATGCCGGCTGCATCGCCGCCGCGAGCCGCTTCGCGCCCTCTTCAATCCGGTCCAGTGTGGGCGCCGAGAACGAGAGCCTGATTTTGTCATGGCCGCTGCCATCGACGTAGAAGGCGCTGCCGATGACAAAAATCAGCCGCTGCTCCACCGCCCGATCCAGCAGCGCCTGATCGACACACCCGTCGGGCAGCGTCGCCCAGAGAAAGAATCCGCCCTTTGGCGCCGGCCACGTCAGCCGATCGCCGCATGCGCGCCGCAAGGCCTGCTCCATGACGATGCGCTTGGCCTGATACTGCGCGCGCAGCCTGGGGGCGAGTTCGCCGAGCAGACCGCGGCGCACGGCTTCAAGCACGATCCGCTGATCGAACGCCCCCGACATGAGGTCGACCGCCTGCTTGGCCGTTTCGAACCGCTCGGCGAGCGATGCCGGTGCCACCATCCATCCCACACGGAATCCCGGCGCCAGCGTCTTCGAGAACGTGCTCAGGTAGATGACGCGCCCGTGACGGTCATCCGCCCGGATCGGACGCGCCTCCCGCGCTGAGGCTGCGTCGTCGAAATACAGCACCCCGTACGGATCGTCCTCCACGATCAGCATGTCGCGCCGCTCGGCCCATTCAAGCAGCCGCTGGCGCTTCTCGAGACTGAGAAGCGAGCCCGTGGGGTTCTGGAAGTTCGGTACGAGGTACAGAAGGGTGACCGTCCGCCCGGCCGCGCGCTCGCGGAGGCAGACCGCATCGAGATCCTCAAGGTTGATGCCGTCGCCTGCATCCTGCCTGACGCCGACCAGGTTGGCCCCCGCGTTCTTGAAGGCCGAGATCGCGCCGGTGTAGGCGGGCAGTTCGACGAGCACACTGTCGCCTGGGCTGACCAGCACACGGGCGATGAGATCCAGACCCTGCTGCGAGCCGCTCGTGATGAGCACTTGATCCGGCGTCGCCGTGATGGCGCGCCCGTCGAGCACGCCGACGATGGCTTCGATCAGTGGCGCATAGCCACGCGTCGGGCCGTACTGCAGCACCGTCGCATCGCGGCTGCTCAGCAGTTCGTGGCTGATCTCTCGAAATGCGTCCCAGGGAAAGAGCGTCGCATCTGGATAGCCCGCGGCAAACGACACCAGGTCGTCGGCCTTGGCGAGCACCGCGCCCATCCGGCGGATCGCGGACTCATGGAGCTGACGCCCCATGGGGGACAGATACCGGCTGTAGTCGGTCATGAAGGCTTTCCTCGGCGAGATCGGCGGAGGCCCGTCGATAGAGAGAGAGATAGGCGCCCATGGAGGTCAGGCCGATGTACTCAAACACCAGCGCGCGAAACAACCACGCCAGGAGCTGCAGCGGCAGGACCGCGAGACCCACGAATGGCACGAACGCGATCAGACCGAGCAGCCCCGCCGCGACAAACGACACGCCGGTGGCGACGATCACCACTACGAACACCACCGTGAACACACCCGAGAGACGTTGCCAGTCGCGGCGCAGGAACGAGACCACACGCCGTGCGGCGGTCGCGACCGAGCAGTCATCGGCGGCCACCACGAGCTGCGTGAGCAGATAGAGCAGATTGATGGCCGTGATCCAGCAGACAAAGACCGCCGTCAGCAGCGCCGCCACGGCCCACGACTCCCCCGCCGTCCGGCTCGCCATCAACAGGGCGAAGTAGGCCGCACCCGACGCGAGGTACATCGCGGTGAGCATCAGGCCCAGACGGGTGTAGCGCGGAAACAGCGCGCGCGCCGACCCGATGAACATGTCCACTGAGAAGCGCGACGTGCGTGCGAGATGGTCGAGCTGGAGCGGCGCCGTCTCGATGGCGTCGGTATCCCGCTCCGCCTTCACCATGACCGCCACTGCACCGGCTTTCACGAGGTAGACGAGCAGCGACCCGCCGATCGCGGCCACGCCGACGGCCAGCAGGAACGCCACCAGCACGACGGGGTGGGAGAGCAGGGCGGCGACCGTTGCCGCGGCCATTTCCCGCCAGTCAGGTGACAGCAGGCCATCAGGATCGGCACCCAGCACGAGCGCCACGAGGAAGATTCCGCCGAGCAGCGGCACGGCGATGACGAGCTTGAACAGCATCTCTGCGGTCGCCTGCACCAGCGTGAGCGGCCAGTTCGCGGCGGCCAGGAGTGCGCCACGCTTGACCGTCGATTTCAGCAGATGACCGTGGGACATCGAGATAGGCAATTGTATTCTTGAAGTCGTGCGATTGCTGATCGGCGTCGTCTGTGTCCTCGTGATGCTGGGAGGCGGCCGCCTCCTCGAACGTGCCGTGCTTGGGCCCGATGACGCCGTCACGCGCACACGCGCCGAGGCCGACGTGCAGACCAGGGTCGATGCCATGTCCCTGCGGCTGCGTGCCATCGCCATCGACGTCTCCGATGCGCCTGCACTGGAGGCGGCTACGGCGGGAGACGTCCCCGCCGCCCGGCGCCTGTTCGATGCCGCCTCATCGGCACTGGCTCGCGGCGAGGACGGCGATTTCGCCGTCACGATCTACGCAGCTGACGGCACACCGCTGGCCTGGGCGGGTCGTCCATCCGAACTGACCGCCGATCGCCTGGCCGGCGGCGACGTCTGGTTCCTCGCCCAGGGCCCACGCGGACTGCGCCTCGTCTATGTGGCTCCCGTGCTGAACGCCCGACAGCAGCGCTCGGGCACGGTCGCCGCCGAGCGTGCCGTGGGCACGACGCTGCCGACATGGTTCGCCGCTGCTGCGATTGGGCCGCCCGTGCAGCATGGCGGCGCGGTACGCGTGCCCGGCACCGTCACCGTCACGGCACCATCACGGCAGCCGCTGCTGACGGCACGCTTCGATCCGGCGGCGCTGGCACGCACCCGCACGCGCTGGCGGCGCGCGACGCTCTCGGTGACGCTGCTGACGCTGGCCTTGACGCTCCTGGTGCTGACCGGCCGCGTCCTCGACTGGCGCCTCACGGCGCGGCCGGCACATCAGGTCTCGGCACTCGTGGTCACTGCGCTGCTGGTTGCCGCCGTCCGCACGCTGTTGCACATCGGGTCGCCGACAACCTGGTCGGAGGCGCCCCTCTTTTCGGCCTCGGTCTACACCTCGTCCCTGCTCCGTGGGCTGCTGACCTCGCCCTTCGATTTTCTGCTGACCGCGCTCACGGCCGGCACGCTGGTCGTCCTGCTCCTCTTTGCCGGAGAGGCCTGGCGCACGGACCGTCAGCACCGGCGACGCGCCATTGCGGGTACAGGGCGGGTCGCGGCCTTCATCGGTGCACAGCTCGCCGCCGGGGCCGGCGTCGCCGCCATCCTCGCCGGACATCAGGCGCTGCTGCGCGACACTATCGCGAACACCACGCTCGATCTCCTGCACTTCTCGCTGCACCCATGGGACACGCCGCGCTTCGCGCTGCAGGCCGGACTCGTCGTGTGGCACGCGTCGGCGCTCGCACTGGCCGTCCTTCTGCTGCGCCTCGGACACATCGGCTGGCGCGCGCCGAGACACGGCTGGCACATCCGCGCGGTAATGGTCGTGTCCTGGGCACTGCCGCTCGTCGCCTGGAGGCTCGGCGACGGCTGGGCACCGAGGGACGACCTCCCGCTGCTGGTGGCCTGGGGCGTGGCGGCAACCGTCGCCGTGTGTGCCGGACGCCTGCAGGGACGGTACCGCCACGGCTCGCAGGCGTTCCGGCTGACGATGATGACGCTCGGGCTGATCGTGCCCGCGCTCGCCTGCTATCCCGCCTTCTTCGAACGCGCGTGGCAGGCCAAGGTGCAACTCGTCGAAACACGCTACGCGGCGCAGGCGGTCAACCAGCGCGCCACGACCCAGACCCTCCTGCAGGATGGCCTCACCCAGATCGATGGCATCCC
>CANJYC010000216.1 GCA_947478985.1 Acidobacteriota bacterium
GCACGGTCCGACAGCAGGCTGACGATCCCCGGACGATTCGGCCCCATCACGGTGATCACGAGTGAGGTGGTCGTCGACGGGCGATCTTCAATCACCACGACGGACCGGCGGATCATCGGAGCCTTGGTCGCGAATCGTTCGTCCTGCGCGTACGCGGGGACCTCGCCGTGGTCCCGCGTATGACGGACCACCTTGGCCAGGAGCGCGAGGCCCATCGGCGCCAGCGCCCGCTCCCACAGTTCACGCGCGGTCTCACCCTTGGCAACAAAGCACCAGTCCTGCGCAGCGATGGCGCCGGCGTCCCAGCCGTCGGCCAGGTGATAGACCGAACCTCCTGCAATCGGGTCGCCTTGCAGAATCGTCCATTCCACGGCCGCGATGCCACGATGCCGCGGCAGCAGTGACGGGTGGTAGCCAATGCCGCCCATACGCGAGCGGGCGAGTGCCTCATTGCTCACGCGCGCGTGGGTGTGTGCCGCCACAATCAAATCGGTGCCCTCGGCAATCGCCTCCGCAGGGACCACTTTGGGATTGTCGAGCACCTGAAACGCGAGACCGGCCGCCTCCGCGGCAAGCGCCAGCCGGTCATCGGCCGCCGGCACGACGATGCGTGTGAACTCGACGCCCTCTTCCTTGCGCAATGCTTCGAACACCGCGGCACCGAAGAACCTGGACCCCACCAACGCACACTTCATCGACACTGCCTCCGTGAAACCACCCGTTTGCGACCTGTGCATCTGCTGCGAATGCTCTCAGTGACAATAACCTGAGACGGAATCTCACCGTCGCTTCTTCGTTTGGTGGCAGCGTCTGCCGGCGTCCGGCCACATCTCAGGAAATCCTGACACTTGCCGCCAGCCTATACCTCCGGACAAATTCGATGCACCTTTGTCCCATGATTGGGGTAATCTTCCCCCGCATTCGAGCGTGCACCGGATCGTGAACTGAATTGGAGGGCCTATGCGACGGATAGTCGGCATCTTGGCGGTCGGACTCCTCATGGCCTTGGGGGCGGGCGGACCGCTGAGCGGCCAGAGCAGCAGTGACAACGGTGTCATCACCGGAGTGGTGACGAGCGAGAACGGCGCGGAGGCGGGTGTCTGGGTCATTGCCGAGACGAAGGATATGCCGACGCCTTTCCGCAAGATCGTGGTGACCGAGGATCGCGGGCGATTCCTCCTTCCACAACTGCCCAAGGGGACCTTCAAGGTCTGGGTGCGCGGCTACGGCCTGGCTGATTCCACTCCGGTCATGGCGGTGGCGGGTCAGGATCTGAAACTGTCGGTGAACGTGGCAAAGACACCGCAGGAGGCTGCGAAGATCTACCCAGGGCCCTACTGGTTTTCTCTGATGCGGCTTCCTGATCGCAGCGAGTTCCCAGGGACGGGCGCCAACGGAAACGGCATCAACCCCGCACACAAGACGCTCGAAGAGTTCGTCCACAACCTCAACGAGTGCGTCCACTGCCACACGGTCGGGACCGAATTCACCCGCACAATTCCGAAAGGGTCCGAGGGGTCCTACACCTCGACACTCGACTCGTGGGACAAGCGCCCGAGGATGGGCCAGCGCGCCGGTGGCATGAACGGCGTGATGACGAGTCTCGGTCGTCAGCGAGGGCTGAAGATGTTCGCGGACTGGACCGATCGCATTGCAGCGGGCGAAGTGCCGCCGATGCCGCCCCGGCCGCAGGGGATCGAGCGGAACGTGGTCATCACGTCCTGGGATTGGGGGACGACGATGACGAAGATTCACGACATCGCCGCCACAGACAAACGCAACCCGCGCGTGGCGCCGAACAGCCCGATCTACGGCACCGACATTGCGCGCGACCACCTGCAGATTCTCGATCCTACGACCGGGAAGTCGAGGGAACTCCTCATCCCGACGCTGGAAGACCGGAAGGGGATGACGCCCAACTACGCGCAGACGGGATACACGTCGCGGGTCGGCGTTCTGGACCGTTTCAACCCCACGAACATTCACAACCCGATGAAGGACTCCGAGGGTCGCGTCTGGTACACGGCGGCCCTGCGGCGGCCGACGGCGCAGCCGCTCTGGTGCAAAGCGGGTTCTGACAACAAGTACGCCCAGTGGTATCCGGTCGAACGGTCGGGGCGCAACGTGAGCTATTTCGATCCCAAGACCGAGAAGTTCACGATGGTCGATACCTGCGTCGGCACGCATCACCTGCAGTTCGGATTTGACGCCGGTGACACGCTGTACTTCAGTGGCGGCGGGCCGATCTACTCCTGGTTGAATACCAAGGAGTTCCTGAAGACCGGCGACGGGAAGGCGACTCAGGGGTGGTGCCCGACGGTGGTCGATACCAACGGTGACGGCAAGATCACCAAGCCGTGGAATGAACCCGTCGGCGCTGAAGGTGGTGAAGAAGGCGGGGGCGGTACGTATCCGAACATCGATCCCAAGCTCGACACGCGCGTGGTGGTCGGCGCGTACGGGATCATCGTCAGTCCGGTCGACGGGTCCATCTGGGGCGCGAACGCGACGTACCCCGGTCGGGTTCTGCGGCTGGATGTCGGGAAGAACCCGCCGCAGAGCTGCATCGCCGAGGTGTACTCGGTGCCCTCGCCGGAATGGGGCGCCACCGGCCCGAACGATGAGCGGGGCGCGAAGCCGCGCGGCATCGACATCGACCGGAACGGTGTGATCTGGACCGCGCTGTCGGCCTCGGGTCACCTGGCGAGCTTCGACCGCCGGAAGTGCAAGACGCCGGCGACGGCCGCCAACGCCCACACCGGTCAGCATTGCCTGGAAGGGTGGACGCTCTATCCGATGCCGGGGTCGATCCCCTTCAAGGGCACGAACATCAAGGGGGACGACTTCTACTATTACAACTACGTCGACCAGTTCAACGGGTTCGGACTGGGTGAGAACGTGCCGATCGTCACCGGCAGCGCATCCGACTCTGTCATCGCGCTGGTCAACGGCAAGCCGCTCCTGTTCCGCGTGCCGTATCCGATGGGGGCATTCTTCCCGCGCGGCATGGACGCCAGAATCGACGATCCCAACGCCGGCTGGAAAGGACGCGGGATGTTCTCCGGCAGCGCCCAGGACACGATCTGGCATGCGGAGGACGGCATCAAGTTCGAAAACGGGAAGTGGATTGGCATCATGACGCCCCAGGTGGTCAAGTTCCAGATCCGCCCGAACCCGCTCGCGAACTAGTCACATCGCTCGACATAAGCTTGCCACGCCGGATCGTCCGGCGTGGCAAGTCTCACCCCTGCGTCACCCCTTTGTGTCAGACCGACACGTTCTCCTAACCACAGTCCCACGTCTAGGCCTGCTCTGCCCGTCCGTAATATCGTAGTGACGCGTGGCGGTGATGTGACCTACGCGAGGGAATGCGCATGCGGCCAATGGGTCTCTGTCTGTTAATAGTCGGAATGGTCTGGGGTGGCGTCGTCGTCTCGGCGCAACAGCGGCTGACACAGTGGGACGGCGTCTACACGATTGCTCAGGCCAAGCGCGGCGAACCGCTCTTCATGGACAAGTGCGCATATTGCCACCGCGACGAGGCGACCGGGGGACAGCAGATCCTGATCACGCCGGCCCCACCGCTGTCAGGACCGGGATTTTCCAGCCACTGGAATGATCGGTCCCTCGAGCAACTGCTGACGACGATTGTGGCGACGATGCCGCAATGGGAAGGAGGCACGCTCAGCCGACAGGAGGCCGCCGACATTCTCGCGTTCATCCTGCAGGACTCGTCCTATCCGCCCGGAGCGGTCGAACTGCCCCCGGATACCGACATGCTGGAAGTGATCACGTTCACGGACGCCAAGATCCCCTAAGACGACGCCGCGCGGGCGCCGTGGAAATTGGCGCACCGCGCGAGTCATTTTTCCCTCTTGAAACGCGAGCCTCCCTAGAGGCTGATGACCTGGTCCGGCATATTGCCGCTCAGTGCCTTGTACAGGTCCGGGAAACACCCGACGGTTACGCCGGCAACCGTGTCCTTCACCGTGCACACGCCAGGCTGCGTCCGTCCCTTGCCGGACGCGTCGCACCAGCGCGGCTCACCTTCTGCCAGGTTCCGCTCGAGCGCGCACATGTCACACATCATGAGAAGGATGCCCTTCTGCTGTGCGACCTTGGCCAGCCGCTCACCGATGGGGTCGCCCTTGCGCAGCGCCCATGCGTTGTCATCGAAGAAGAACATGCCCACGACATCAACGCCGTGGGTGCCGCTTTCGAGCTGGGGCAGGATCATTTGCGCCAGCTTGTAGCTTGAGGCGCGCGGCGAGATGAACACGTATGCGACTTTCATTGAGGAGTCCTTTCCATAGGGA
>CANJYC010000217.1 GCA_947478985.1 Acidobacteriota bacterium
GCCGAGAGGCGAGTGTCGTAAAAAAGATACCGCCCCAGGCTGACCTTCTCGGGCGACATCGGATTGTCCACGGGGACACGCGGTACCGGAAACCCGCGAGGGAGGTTCCACGCGAAAGGCTCGCCGCGAACCAGTGTCCCCGATCCGAGTGCCGTCAGGACGATGACGGCGACACCCACGAACCACCGCGCGGTCATCTGGAGAACCGAATGCCGCGCGTGGGCCGCGTGCCGACCTGAGCTGGAAGCATGATGATTGCGAGCCGTATCTTACACGCCAGGCGCACGTGATTCATTCATCCTCCACGTCAATGGGTTTTGCGCCACTGCGGACCATCTGATATAAATCGGCCTCCAAATCACATGCGAATTTCAATTCGGATCTCCGCGGTCTGCATTGCGGTCATGCTGGCTGTTGGCGGCGTTGCCGCGCAGTCGACGACCGTGCGGATAGGCGTGCCGGAGCGCGACAACCTTCAGTATCTGACGCTCTGGGTCGCGCTGGGCGCCGGGTACTTTCAGGCAGAAGGGATCGACCCGCAGATCGTCGTGGCCGAGCGGCCCAATCAGGCCGGCCAGTTGCTGATGCAGGACCGAGCCGACGTCTCGCTGCTCCAGCCGCCGATCTTTCTCGGCATGATCGCGCAGCAGCGCCCGATTGTGCTGTTCGCGAACCTGCTTGCAAACGACCCGGTCAGTCTGATCGTTCAACGGGATGTGGCCGCGAAGCTCAAGCTCGATCCGCGCGCGCCGCTGGCCGACCGACTCAAAGCACTGAAGGGCCTCCGGATCGGCACTTCGAATGAGCAACCGCGGCGCCTGCGCGTACTGATGGCGGAAGCCGGCATGGATACCGAGCGCGACATTCAGATGACGATCATTCCCGGCGACGAGCACCTCACCGTGTTCAAGGAAGGCGTCGTCGATGCCCTCTATACGCATTCGCCATTTCTCGAAGAGGCGATCGTCAACCTTGGCGCCGTTCTCATCGTGAATCAAGCTGCCGGCGAAGTCCCGGCGCTGAGCAACGGCCAGATTCACTCCCTGGCGACGACTCGAGCCTTTGCCGACGCCCACCCCGATCGCGTCCTCGCGATCACCCGCGCCATTGCCCGGGCCGAGACGTTGATTCACACCGACATCGTCGCCGCCCGGCAGGCCATCCTGAAAGCCGGCGTGACAGTTCCGTCGCCGAAGCACCTCGAGACGATCGTCAACCTGTATCGCACCGCGGTGCCAACAACGCCCAGAGTATCCGCCGCCCTCGTTGAAAACGACGCGACGCTCTATCCAGCCAGGCCGAGTGCACCTGACTTTTCCAAGATTCACGCTGCCGACTTCGTTGCGCCGGACTTCGCTGAACGGGCTCTCAGCCGTTGATCCGCATCGTTGTTGGACGCATGAGCCTTTTCGGCGCGTTTCCGGCCAGTCCGGCCTAGACCACATTGCAAAATTACCGCTCGCGGTTGGGGCTGTCCAGCGACAGGACCCGCTACGTGTACTTTTGCAATGTGCTCTTACGGCGTCCGCTTCTCACGCTGCGCCGTCAGCGCGGCGGCATGACCCGTGGGGCGGTCTAGCGCCGGATTCTGGTTGTAGGTGGCTGACGCTCCACGCGGGATCGTGAGGCACGTCCACCCATCACCGCGCAGGGCCTTCGCCAGGAACACGATCTGACCCACGTGAGAGGACGCGTGGCCAAGGGCGCGGTGCAGTGCCTCGTGCACAGCGAACGCGACTCCGCGGATCCGCACCTCGCGCATGAGATCGGCGTCGGTGAGCGTGCCGAGCGTCGTCAGCAGAACTTCCCATCCGCGAGCCCAGGCCGACAGCAGCGCCTCTCTCCCAATCGGCTTCTCGTCGAACTCGCCGTCGCGGTCACGCCACGGCTTCTCGCCATCGGTCGTCAGGAAGTCGGTGAAGCGCGAGAGGAAGTTGCCGGAGAGGTGGCGCACGATCACCGCAACCGAGTTGCTGCCGTCTGGCGCCGATAGCAGTTCGTTGTCGCTCAGCTGCGCCATGGCCGCTTCGCCCGCCGCCTGGAAGCGGCGGAACTCGGCCTCGATCGACGCCACAAATTCGCGAGCCCCGGTGGCCTTCTTCTCCATGGCGTCCCTCGTGATGGCTAGCGCGCTTTCGCGACCTCACGCATCGCGGCGCGCGCGGCGAGGATGGTCTGCGCGATCTGCCGGTCGGTGTGTGCGTCCGACAGGAACCACGCTTCGAACTGTGAGGGCGGTGGATAGATGCCGCGCGCGAGCATTCCGCGGAAGAAACGCGCGTAGGCGCTGGTATCGGCCGCGAGCGCCGAGTCGTAGTCGCGGACGGGTGACGACGTGAAGAACGGGGTGACGAGCGACCCGAACGCGTTGACCTGCAGCGGCACGCCGGCGCCTCTGGCGGCATCGGCAAACCCGGACGCCAACATCGAGCCGCGTCGAGCCAGATCCTTGTAGAGCTTCGGCGTCAGCCGCTTCAACGCCCAGAGGCCGGCAGTCATGGCGACCGGGTTACCTGAAAGCGTACCGGCCTGGTAGACTGGTCCCGCCGGGGCGACCAGACCCATGATGTCGGCTCTGCCGCCGTAGGCGCCCACCGGCAGTCCGCCCCCGATGATCTTGCCCAGGCATGTGAGGTCCGGTGTGATGCCAACGATCGCCTGCGCTCCACCGGCGGAAGCACGGAAGCCGGAAATGACCTCGTCGAAGATCAGGAGGATGCCGTGGCGCGTGCAGAGATCGCGCAGCCCCTGCAGGAACCCATCGACAGGGGGCACGACGCCCATGTTCCCTGCCAGAGGCTCGACGATGATGGCGGCGATCGTGCCGCGGTGGGCCGTGCACAGCGCCGCGACCGAGCCGAGATCGTTGTAGCGCGCCAGCAGGGTGTCCGCGGCCACGGCCTTCGACACGCCGGGACTCGTGGGCACGCCGAGCGTGGTGGCGCCGGATCCGGCTTTGGCGAGAAATGCGTCCGCGTGCCCGTGGTAGCACCCTTCGAACTTGATGATGCGGTCGCGGCCGGTGAAGGCGCGCGCGACACGGACCGCGCTCATCGCCGCCTCGGTGCCGGAGCTGACGAAGCGCACGCGCTCGATCGACGGCATCAGCGTGCGGACGCGCTCGCCCAGCTCCACTTCACGCGCGCTCGGTGCGCCGAAGCTCGTGCCGAGCTTCGCAGTGGACCCGATAGCTTTGATGAGCCCGGCGGGGGCGTGCCCATGGATCATCGGGCCCCACGACATCACGTAGTCGATGAAGCGGTTGCCATCAACGTCCACGAGCGTCGCGCCGGATGCGCGTGCGATGAAGAGCGGCGCGCCCCCCACGGCGGAGAACGCCCGGACGGGGCTGTCGACGCCGCCTGGAAGGATCTGCGTGGCGCGGGCGAACAGTGCGCGGCTGGTGACGGGCTTCTTCATGCTGAAAGGAGTCTCGCGGCCTCGCGCGCGTAGTAGGTGATGATGATGTCCGCGCCTGCACGGCGGATCGCCATCAGCGATTCCATCATGGCGCGTGTCTCGTCGATCCAGCCGTTGGCCGCAGCGGCCTTGAGCATGGCGTACTCTCCGCTGACCCAGTACGCGGCCGTCGGCTGATTGAAACGGGTCTTCACCCGCGAGATGACATCCAGGTACGTCATCGCCGGCTTTACCATCACGATGTCGGCGCCCTCGGCCAGGTCGAGCTCTACCTCGCGCAGGGCCTCTTCAACATTGGCGGGATCCATCTGATGGCTGCGCCGGTCGCCGAACGTCGGTGCGGATTCTGCGGCCTCGCGGAAGGGACCGTAGAACGCCGACCAGTATTTCGCGGCGTAGGAAATGATGCCGACCTGATCGAATCCGCGCTCGTCGAGCGCCGTCCGGATGGCCCCGACGCGACCGTCCATCATGTCGGACGGCGCGACGAAGTCGGCGCCGGCCACGGCGTGTGACAACGCCGCCCGCACCAGATGGGTCACGGTGATGTCGTTCTGAATCTCCTCGCCGTCGACGATGCCGCAGTGGCCGTGCGAGGTGTACTCGCATAGGCAGACATCGGTGATGACGACCAGGCCCGGCACTTCGCGCTTGAGCGCGCGGATGGCCCGCTGGACGGGCGCGTCGGGGTCCGCGGCCTGCGATCCGCTCTCGTCCTTGCCGCTGGGAATACCGAAGAGGATGACGCCCGGGACACCGTCGGCCTGTGCGCCCTTGGCTTCGGTGACCACTGTGTCGACCGACATCTGGAACACGCCGGGCATGGAGCTGATCGGCGTGCGTACGCCGGTGCCATCGACAACAAACAGCGGGAGGATGAGACA
>CANJYC010000218.1 GCA_947478985.1 Acidobacteriota bacterium
GCTGTCGTGGATCGAGCGCGGCACCGAACTGCACACCGTTCTTGTCGATCCGGATGGCGACCTGGCCGCGCGCCTCTGCCGTTGCACCAAAGCCGGTCAGCAGGACCAGCAACAGGGCACCTGTCGTGAGCATCGTATTCATCAAGCAATCTCCCCAGCGCAGGTTGCGACAGGTGCGCTTCCTGCGATTCGCAGCGTATCGGAGCGCGGGTCGCGCCGATGTGCCGTTGTGCACAGGGCGCCCTCTGCAGGGGTAGCCGCCTGAGGTCGGGCTAGTGGGTCAGCGCGTAGAGCGCGATATCGATGCCGACGGCGTACGCGTCAGGGGAGAAGCGGTAGAAGTACTGCGGGTCTTCGGCTTCCCGTTCCCAGCCGTCGGGAATGTCAGCGTTGTGGATCATCACGACCATGAGGCGGCCGTGCTCGTCGGCAATCCCGCGCACATCCACGTTCGCGCTGTCGGCACCGCGCTCCGAGATGCCGCCGCCGCTGCGCCGCCAGAACTGGATCGAGGGCATCTGCGCCACATGATCGACCTCGAACTGCGTGTGCCAGATGGGATGTTCCTTCGTCAGGTTGATGATCGGGTAGCGCTCCTTCGGCAGCACTCGTCCGATCTCCTCATCCCACTGCGCTCCCGCACGGGTGCCCCAGTAGTCGGAGGCAAAGATAAAGCCTCCTTTCTGCAGGTACTCGCGCAGGGCGATCACGTCGCCATCTGAAAAGGCCGCGGTTCCGCCGTCTTCGACGAGGATGAACGGGCACTGGAAGAGGGCCGGGTCGGTCGGCCGCACCACCACGTACTCCGGGTCGCCGCCGTGGTTGGTATCCAGGGTGACGCGGGTCTTGGTCAACTCCGCGAGTCGGATACTGAAATTGATGTCAGCACCCGGGTAGTCGGTCGACCACCCGCGCTTTTCGCTATGGTCGCTGGTGAACATCAGGCGGCAGAAGTTGAAAGCGCCGCGGAAGGTGGAGGCGGTTGGAAACCTCGGGGGCGTGTATCCGCCGTAGCCGCCTCGCCAGATCTGCGCGTGGCTGACGCCGGTGCCGATAGCCAGCAGCCCGAGGACGCCGATCGCGGACACCAGACGGTTGGCGGTTGCGTTCACCCGTGGCTCCCTCGTTCGACAGGTTGCGCCGTGCGCGCCATGTTATCGCGTCCTGGTCACAGGCACGACTCCCAGGCGGGCACCTTCTCCACCGTGGCCCGGGCGCGGGTCGCAGGCCTCGGTCACGTGCAAGTGGTCACCAATCGCGAGCGACAGGATGTCCACCGGCGGCGTCGCCACGAGGATCCGTCCTGGACGCCCAGTCTCCGGCCCGCGCAACTGCAGATCGATCGCCGCGCGGCGCCCGGCCGAGTGGACGACGTGGAGCGTGGACAGGCCGTCGGCCTCGACGAGTTCCTCGTGTCCGAGCACGGCGCGGGATTCGAGCGCGATGTCCCCGGGAGCCACCTCGCGGAACCGCAGTTCCTCGAGGACACCTTCGATGGCCTTGCCTAACAGGCGATGCGGGTGCGCGTGAATCGGCGTCGTCGAGCCGGGCTCGCGCGCGATAGCCACCAGCGCCCAGCCGCTTGTGCCTTCCCAGTACGTGATCCACCGGCAGCCTTCCCCGTGTGGCAGCGGGCTGTCGAGAATCGGGATGAGCTCGCCGATGGTGGGATGGAGCTGGACGATCACGCGGCGCAGGAGAGCATCGCTGAGTGGGCCCTCGCGTTCGGCGCGATCGAGAATCTGCCTGGCTTCGCCGAGCGACAGGGGGGCGCCCTGCTCGAAGCGCTGCACCAGGAGGCGCTCCTGCATCTCCGCGCGTCCCGTCTCGCGGAAGAGGATCCAGCCGACGACCAGCGCCGCGCCGCCCACGAGCGCGGTGGCGGCATGCGCGCCGCGCGCCTCGGCGACGACCATCCCGAGCGTGACCGTGGCCATCCAGGCGGAACCGCCGCCGCCGACGAGGATGGCTCTCGGACCTGACGCCAGGAGGCGGCCCAGCGCGAGGTGCAGGCCCATGCCGGCCGAGACGGTCACGACACACAGGTCAACGAGGAAACTGTTGGCGGTGAGCAGCGTGTCGTACGCCGGGTTCGGGCCGATCAATCGGTCCCCGACGGCGCGTGCCACCGCAAGGATCACGTAACCGAAGAGGAAGCCCGGCAACGTGGCCCACAGCCCTGTCTTCGCGGTGACGGGACCCGCCTCACGGCGCAGCAGAGAAAAAGAGACCAGCGCCGGTGCCAGCAGCAGCACGCGAGCCGACTTTGACGCAGTGGCCATCACCTCTCCCGCGCCGCCCATCTGGGCACCGACGGCAATCGCCGATGAGAGGTCGTTCACCGCGAGTCCGCTCCAGAGTCCGGCGAGCGTCGAATCGAGCCCGACCGCAGCAGCGATGGGCCGGAAGAGGAGGAGCGCGACGATGCTGAAGAGCGAGATCACGGCGATGGCCGTCGCCTGCTCCTCGCGGTGCGCACGCGCCACGGGGGCGACCGCATTCACCGCCGAGGCTCCGCAGATCATCGTCCCGGCAGCCAGCAGATCCGCCATTGGCCGCCGCATGCCCACCGACGCGCCCAGCGCATGCGTGATGAAGAAGGTGCTCGGGAGCGCCGCGGCCGCCACGCACGCGATGAGGAGCACCTCTCCGCGGTCAAAGAAGCTGGTCTGCACTTTCAGCCCCATCAGGATGATGGCGAGCCGCAGGACCCACGTGCCGGTGAAGCGCAGCCCTGGCGCGTAGTTGTCGGGATCGCGATCGGGACCGGGCAGCGCCAGTCCAATCGCGCGCCCGAGCGGTGTGTTCAGCACCACCGCGCCGAGCACGAGCGACACGAGCACTTCGGAGAGGAAGGCCGTGCGTGGCAGCGCGCGTGTCAGCGCGAGCGAGACCGCACCCACGGCCAGGGCGAGGCCGAGACCCTGCAGGTCCGGTACGGTCGGCACCCACTGGGGGCGCCGCACACCGTGATTCGAGCGCCCAGCGACGGAATCAGTCAATCAGTGCGGCAGGTTCGGGCGGCAGCACCCATAGGCCAGCGTGCCTGCGAGCGCGGCCGCGAGAGGGACGAGCATGATCGGCGCGCCGCTGCCGATGAGTCCCACCATCGGACCAGGGCACGCGCCGGTCAATGCCCAGCCAAGCCCGAAAATCGATCCGCCCACCAGATAGCGGGCGCCAGAGCCGAGCGTCTTCGGCGAGGTCGCCACCGGCTCACCGTCGAGGCTCCGCACACCGAACTTCTTCAGGATCAGGAGCGAGACCGCTGCGGTCAGCACCGCGGTGCCGATGATGCCGTACATGTGAAAGGACTGGAACCGGAACATCTCCTGGATGCGGAACCACGACACCACTTCCGCCTCCACGATCACAATGCCGAAGAAGGAGCCAGCGAGGAAATAGGGAAAGAGCATCATGCGGTCACCGCAGCAGGAACGGCAGCAGCAGGTGCGTCGTCGCCAGCCCGCCCGCAAAGAAGCCGCATACCGCGAGCAGAGACGGAAGCTGCAGGTCGGCGAGTCCCGCGATGGCATGGCCTGACGTGCAGCCGCCGGCATAGGCGGCACCGAACCCCACAAGAAACCCGCCGACCACCATCGACACGAAGCCCTTGAGCGTCAGCAATGTGGACCAGGAGAACAGCTCGTGCGGCACCAGCCCCGTCAGGTCGCGCAGGCCGAGCTGCTGCAGGGCACTGACCGTCTCGGCGGACAGGTTCAGGCGGACCGGCGGCGCGACAACCGAGGCGAGAGCGCCACCGGCGAAGATGCCCAGCAGGAACACGAGGTTCCAGGAACCGAGCCGCTTCCAGTCGTGGCCGAAGAACTCGATGCGGCACGGCACCAGCGCGGCGCACAGATGACGGAAGTTGCTGGAGATGCCGAACGACTTGTTCCCGAGGAGGAGCAGTGTGGGCACCACGAGACCAATGAGCGGTCCGGCCACGTACCACGGCAGTGGATGAGGAAATCCGGAGAACATCGGCCCCTATTCTAGATTCGAACGCACCTGCCCTGCAGGCGTGTTCCAGGAGGTCTACCCGGTCTTGTCCAGCAACCGTTCAATCTCGGCGCATACCACTGCCACGTCATCGGCTTTGTGGATCACGGCGCGCACGCCGGCTTCGATCGCCTGTGTGCTGAGGGCCGTGTCCACGAAGCCCGACATCACGGCGACCGGCAGGTCGGCGCGGAGAACGCGCACGGCGCGGGCCACATCCAGCCCCGACATGCCGGGCATGTTGTAGTCGGTCACGACCAGGTCAAAGGCCGCCGGATCGGCGCCTA
>CANJYC010000219.1 GCA_947478985.1 Acidobacteriota bacterium
GCGGAAGCGGTCACCAAGGCGCGCGGGGAATACCTCGCGATGTATGTCGCGAACTGCGAGGGGTGCCACACGCCGCGCGACCCGATGACCTTTGCCGCCACCGGACCCTCGTTTGCGGGCGGGTTTCTGATGGAGGCCGAAGGGGAGGGCGCGGATCCGACAATCCGGTTCAAGACGCCGAACCTGACGCCCCAGAAGGACGGGGCTCTGGCCTCGTTCCCGGATGCCGATGCCTTCGTGGCGAGGTTTCGGACGACGGGCCGCGTCTACGCGGGCTCGCCCATGCCGTGGGAGTCGTTTCGGAAGATCAGCGACATCGATCTCCGCGCGCTCTATGAGTTCCTTCGAGGTCTGCCGGCCGCGCCCGGGCCGCAATCGGGAGATATCGTCGTGACCGGGGCGAACTAACGATCAGGCCTCGGTAGCCTTGACGCGCTCCCACTCGGCTTCCATCTCCTCGAGCGTGGCCGTGTCCAGCGGCTGACCGCGATCGAGGAACGCGCGCTCCAGCGCGTCGAAGCGTGCGGTGAACTTCTCGTTGGCGCGGCGTAACGCGCCCTCGGGTTCGATGCCGAGCTTGCGCGACAGGTGGGCGATGGCGAAGAGCAGATCGCCCATCTCCTCCTCGGCACGCGAGAGGTCGCCGGTGGCGCCGGACTCGACCTCGACCCGCACCTCGGCGACTTCCTCCTCGATCTTGTCGAGCACGTCGTCGGCGCGCGCCCAGTCGAACCCGACCCTCGCGGCGCGTTCGCCGATCTGATACGCGCGCAGCAGCGAGGGGAGGGTTCTCGGTACGCCGCTCAGCGTGGTCTTGGTGGCCGACTTCGCCGGGAGACCGGCGGCGGCCCGCTCGCGGGCCTTGATGGACTCCCACTGCTCGAGCACCTGCCCGCTGGTGAGGGCATCCGAGGCCGTAGGGCCGAAGACGTGCGGGTGGCGGCGCACCAGCTTCTCGCAGATGCCGTTGATGGCATCAGTGATGGTGAAGGTGCCCTGTTCGGCGCTGATCTGCGCCAGGAAGACCGCCTCGAAGAGGAAGTCGCCCAGCTCTTCGCGCAGATTGTCCGCCGTGCCCCATTCGATCGCCTCGAGCACCTCGTAGGTCTCTTCGAGGACATACGGACGTAGCGATGCGAGCGTCTGCTCGCGGTCCCAGGCGCACCCGCCCGGCGCGCGCAGCGCCTGCATGATTGCCACGAGCTTGTCGAAGCTCGCACCAGCCGTCTCAGCCATGGCGCCATGCTACCATTCGAGCTTTGAGCGCCATGACTGACACCATGCAGGGCGGCACGCCCAACCCCGACAGCAATATCAGCTTCGCCGCCTTCGTGATCTCGCTGGCGCATACCGCGGCGATTCACTTTGGCGACGTGCCCGACCCGGCCACCGGGACGTCCGGGCAAGTCAACCTCGCGGCAGCCCAGCAGATGATCGACATCCTGGCGCTGCTCGAGCAGAAGACGCGCGGCAATCTCTCGGCCGAAGAGCGTCAGCTCCTCGATCA
Source organism: Acidobacteriota bacterium (assembly GCA_947478985.1). GTDB lineage: Bacteria > Acidobacteriota > Vicinamibacteria > Vicinamibacterales > UBA2999 > CANJYC01. The sequence continues at coordinate 1,508 of CANJYC010000219.1, forward strand.
GATTCTCTACGAGCTGCGCCTGCGGTACCTCGACGTCTCGGGTGGCGGCGCGGCGAAGCCGGACGAGCCGCGCATCATCATCCCTTGACGGGACGCGTGACCTTCCTCGGCACCGGTACGTCGAGCGGCGTACCGGTGATCGGGTGCGAATGCGCCGTCTGCCGTTCTACCGACCCTCGCGACAACCGCCTCCGTCCCTCGATCATGGTCGAGGTGCCAGGCCGCGCGCACATTCTCGTCGACACGTCGACGGACCTGCGTCAGCAGGCGCTGCGGCACCGCATCAATCGGGTTGATGCCGTGCTCATCACCCACAGCCACGCCGATCATGTGATGGGGCTCGACGAGGTGCGGCGCTACAACTGGATGCAGGGGGGCGCCATCCCGTTCTACGCCAATGACGAGGCCTGGGAGACGCTGCGCAAGAGCTTCTTCTACGTGTTCGACGGTGTCGAGCGGCTGGGTGGGGGCGTGCCGAAGATCGATCCGAGGCGGATTGAGGGGCCCTTTTCGTGGGGCGGGGTCCGCATCGTGCCGGTGCCGCTCTGGCACGGGCGGCTGCCGATCCTCGGTTTTCGATTCGGCAACTTCGCCTACCTGACCGACTGCAACCGTATTCCCGACGACTCCTGGGCGCTGCTGGACGGCGTGGAGCTGCTCGTGGTCGATGCGCTGCGCGACGCAGCACACACGACCCACTTCACGGTGGCGGAGGCCCTGCAGGTGGTCGAGCGGATCGCGCCGCGACGTGCCTGGTTCACGCACATGGGGCACGAGCTCGGTCACGCCGAGACCAATGCCCGACTGCCGCAGGGCGTCGAGCTCGCCTATGATGGCCTCGTCATCGACATCGAGGCCGACGTTGAAGGCCATCTCGACGCCAATGTCGACTCAAGGTAGCCCTCCCGTGGACGTCCTTCATTTTCCAGAGGATGTGCGGCCACCGTGGCTCGTGCATCCCGTGCTGGCCCTCGGCAACTTCGACGGGCTGCACCGCGGACATCTCAAGATCGTCGAGCGCGTGAGGCGGGGCGCGGCCGAGCGTGGCGGCACGGCCATGGCCATGACGTTCGATCCGCATCCGCCACGCGTGGTCCGTCCGGACAAGGCGCCGCCCCTGCTCATGACGAAGGCACAGAAGATCGAGGCGCTCCAGCAGGCCGGCGTCTCGGCCGTGGCCGTGGTCCGGTTCACGCACGAGATGTCGCAGTGGGACCCGGAGACGTTCGTGCGCACGGTGCTGGTGGAGTGGCTGCGCGTGTCGGAAGTCTGGGTCGGCGCCAACTTTCTGTTCGGGCACGAGCGCAGCGGCACCTTCAGCCTGCTGCGTACGCTGGGGCTGCGCTACGGCTTCCGCGCCGACAAGATCGACCCGGTGCGCTACAAGGACTTCGTCGTCAGCAGCACCCGTATCCGGCGCCTGGTGGGCGAGGGCCGCATGGACGAGGCTGGGGCGCTGCTCGGGCATGTCTACTATCTGGACGGCATCGTCGTGGAAGGGAAGAAGCGCGGACGCGACATGGGGTTCCCCACGGCAAACCTGCGCACGTCCAACGAGCTGATTCCCCCATACGGCGTCTATGCCACAACGGTAACGATCGACGGCGTCGTGCATGCTGCCGTCACCAGCATCGGCATGAATCCGACCTTCGGCGATCTCCAGGAGGCTGCCATCGAGACCTACGTCCTCGACTATTCGGCCGATCTCTACGGCCGGACCGTCCGTCTCGGATTTGTGCAGCGGCTCCGCGAGGAGCGCCGCTTTGAGGACGTCGATGGGCTGCGGGCACAAATCGAGGCCGACGTCCGCCAGGCCGTGCGCCTGTTTTCCGGTCTCTCCGTGTAGGCTAACTGCGTGATGCGTCTCTATAACACCCTTACCCGGCAGGAAGAGGACTTCGCCCCGAGCCGCGACAACACCGTGCGGATGTATGCGTGCGGTCCCACCGTATACGCACGGGCACACATCGGCAACTTCCGGACGTTCGTCTGCGTGGACGTGCTGCGTCGTGCCCTGAAGCACGTGGGCGGTCATGGCATGCGGATGGCGGTGAACTACACGGACGTGGACGACAAGACGATTGGCGGCGCATTGAAGGCCGGCATGCCGCTGCGCGAGTATACGAACCAGTGGATCGCCTGCTTCCGGGAGGACATGACGCTCCTCGGCGTCGAGACGCCGGAAGAAATGCCGCGCGCCACCGACGAGGCCAACCTGCAGGCGATGGGCGACCTCATTCTCGCTCTCGAGAAGAACGGCCACACCTACCGCCGCGACGGTTCGATCTATTTCAAGATCTCGACGCTGCCCGACTACGGCAAGCTGGCGCGCCTCGATCACGCGGGCATGAAGGACGGCGCGCGGGTGGATGTGGACGAATACACCAAGGACGACCCGCGCGACTTCGTGCTCTGGAAAGCCAGCAAGCCCGGTGAGCCGACCTGGGATGTGGGCACTGGCCCGGGCCGCCCCGGCTGGCACATCGAGTGCTCAGCAATGGCGCTGCGGCTGCTGGGCGAGGCGCCGATCGATATTCATGCCGGCGGGATCGACCTGATCTTTCCGCACCATGAAAATGAGATCGCCCAGAGCGAGGGTGCCATCAAGGCGCCGTTCGCGCGCGTCTGGATGCATGTCGAGCATCTCTTCGTCGAGAACGAAAAGATGTCGAAGTCGCTCGGTAACGTCTACACCCTGGCCGACGTGGTGGCGCGCGGGCACCGCCCGTCCGCGCTGCGGTACCTGCTGCTGTCGTCGCACTACCGCAAGCA
>CANJYC010000220.1 GCA_947478985.1 Acidobacteriota bacterium
CGAGTTCCGCGCCTTCGACGTCGATCTTCACGAAGACCGGCGTCCCGAACTGCTGGATGAGGTCGTTGATGGCCGTCACCGGCACGTCGAGGGAACGGTTCCACTCTACGCCGGCAAACGCGGGGTCTGCCGCCCGAGCCGCGCGCCAGCTCGACGAGATCGTCGTCACCGTCGGGTTGCGCTGACTGACCGCCAGCGTGGCCGTGCCGGCCGCGCGTCCGACCGCGGCCTCAACCACTGTGACGCGCGGTTCGCGCGCAAAGAGTCGCCGGAGCAGCCGCGCAAAGTCGGGCTGTGGTTCGAGTGCCACGACCCGACAGCCCAATGCCGCCAGTGCCCGGGTTCGATTGCCGGCATGCGCGCCGATATCGAAGACGAGATCGCCCGGCGCGACCATGTGCGCGTAGAGGCGCTTCATGCGACGCTGGCGGCCGGGGATGAGGTGGTAGACGACGAGCGATCGGGCCAGGCCAAGGGCCCGGTCGACGAGGCTCACGCGCGCAACCCAGTATAATTTGTGGAGGACATCGATTCCCGAATAGTGACCATATCAAACACGCGCCGCCTCTGGCGGTGGATTGCGCTGGCGTTCGCGCTGGTGCTGCTCAACGGCTCACTCACATTTCGCAACGTCTGGCCGACCCCGGCCATTCACTGGTCCAACGATCTCTCAGTCGAGCTGGCCGTGTGCGTGCTGCTGCTCGGGCTGGCCGCGCGCCGCGCGAACGCGGTCCCGGCATGGCTCCTCTCCGGCCTGGCCGCCATCTGGGTGCTGCTGACGGTGGGACGCTACGCCGACGTCACGGCCCCGGCGATCTACGGACGCGAGGTCAATATCTACTGGGATTCGCGTCACGCCGGTGCGGTCGTCGCGATGATGGCGGCCGCCGTGCCCGCGTGGGTCCTGGTGGCGCTGGTCGTTGGCATACTGATCATCTCGTTTGTTGCCCACCGTGCCGTGCGATGGGCGCTCGGGTGCATCGCCGCGGCGTTGCGCCATCCGCAGGAGCGTGCCGCGCTGACGGTCGTGGCCGCGGCCGTCTGCCTGGTGTTTGCGGGGCAGCATGTCCTGGCACACGCCCCAGCGGTCCCGGCGTTTGCGACGCCCGTGACCGAGAGCTACGCGCATCAGGCAAAGCTCTTCATCACCGGATTCTCTGGCACCACGACCATCCCGCCGGCACGACCCATCAATGCGGATCTCTCTGGTATCGCGGGCGCGGACGTCTTCGTGGTGTTCGTCGAATCGTACGGCGCCGTGGCCTACGACAACGCGGCGGTGGCGAGCGTGCTGGCCCCCGCGCGTGCGCGCCTTGCGGCCGACATTGCCGAGAGCCACCGGCAGGTCGTCTCCGGCTTTGTGACCTCGCCCACCTTCGGCGGCTCCTCCTGGCTTGCGCACATCAGCCTGCTGACCGGCGTGGAAGTGCGCAACGAAGACACCAACGTCATGGTGATGTCGCAGTCGCGCGACACGATGGTGTCGGCCTTCAAGCGCAATGGCTATCGCACGATCGCGACAATGCCTGGCAACTATCACCCATGGCCCGAGGGCGCGTTCTACGGGTTCGACGAGATCTACAACCGCGACCGGATGGAGTATCGCGGACCGCAGTTCGGCTGGTGGCCGGTGCCGGACCAGTTCACGCTCGCGCGGTTCGACCAACTGGAGCTGACGCAGCCAGTGATGCAGCACAACCGGAAGCCGGTCTTCGTGTTGATGCCGACGATCAGCACGCATGCGCCGTTTGGTCCGACGGCGCCGTATCAGCCCGACTGGACTCGCCTGCTGAGCGCCGAGCCGTACCCGGCGGATGAGGTCAAACTGGCCCTGGCGACGCAGCCGGATCTGCTCAACCTCGGGCCGAGTTATGCCAATGCGGTCTCCTACGCCTACGAATCACTCGGGGGCTACCTCCGGATGCGCACGGGTCGTGACTTCGTCCTCATCGTGCTGGGCGACCACCAGCCCGCCGCCGCGGTCAGCGGCGTGGGGGCGTCGTGGGACGTGCCGATGCACGTCATTGCGAGCCGGCCCGGCGTGCTCGCCAGACTGGTGGCGCAAGGCTTTACCGAAGGGCTCTCGCCGCGCCGGGCGGCGATTGGTCCGATGAACACGATGCTGCCGGTGCTGCTCGACGCGTTTGGCGGGGGAGCCGTGGCGAAAGGCGAAGTACAGTAGGCCCATGTATTCCGTCGCCCTCGTTCTCCACAACGGTCTGCGCTGGGTTGCGTTGCTCCTTCTGGTCGCGGCGGTCGTCCGCGCCATCAGCGGCCGTGGCGGCCGCACCTGGTCCAATGCAGATGACGACCTCGGCAAGTGGCTGGTCATTGCGATCGACCTCCAGTTCACGATCGGCCTGCTGCTTTATGTCGCGCTCAGCCCCATCACGCAAGCGGCCTTCAACGATTTCGGCGCTGCCATGGCCAACCCCCAGCTCCGGTTCTTTGCCGTTGAGCACATCTTCGGGATGACCGTCGCCCTGGCGCTCGTGCACATCGGCCGCGTCAAGATCCGCAAGGCGAGCGGGGACCACCGCCGCCACACGCTGGCGGCGGTGTGCTACGGCCTCGCGCTCCTCATCCTGCTCGGGTCGATCCCCTGGCCGGGGATGGCCGCCGGACGGCCGCTGCTGCGCGGGTTCTGAGCGACGGCCCTGCGGGTCGCCCCACGTGGGCATGACTGCTGATTCCGCGCCGAGCCCCGGATATACTCCCGCCATGAACAAAGTGACGCGCCGCGAAGCCTTGCAGGCCGCAGGCATGGTGCTGGCCGCGACGGCCACCGGAGTACGGCTTCAGGCGCAGGACGCTGCCGCAACGCAGGTGGTTCTCGGCCCGGTGATGAAGACGCTCAGCGCCTACATGGCCGACGGGCCGAAGCACATCCTGCCGCCGGACGTCGTCGAGCACGCGAAGCATCACATTCTCGACACGTTTGCCGCGATGATTTCCGGCTCGCAGCTGCCGCCCGGCGCGATGGCCGTGAAGTTCGCGCGCGCGCAGGCGGGGAAGGGCACCGCCACGGTGGTTGGGTCCACAGTGCTGGCAGGTCCGATCGAGGCGGCGCTGGCGAACGGCCTCCTCGCGCAGTCCGACGAAACGGACGATTCGCACAATCCCTCGCAGTCACACCCAGGAGCGCCGGTGGTCTCCGCCTCGCTCGCGGCGGGCGAGGAGTTCGACGTGGACGGCATGCACTTCCTGCGCGCCGTCACGCTTGGCTACGACATTGGTCCTCGCGTGACGATGGCGATGGGCGGGTTCGAGTTCCGCGACGAGAGCCACATGGCGACGCACGCCATTGCCGGCGTGTTCGGCGCAGCGGCCGCCGCCGGCTGCTGCGCACGGCTCTCCGTCCAGCAGATCCGCTGGATGCTCGACTACACGGCGCAGCAGTCGTCCGGCATTGGCGCCTGGGGACGCGACACCGATCACATTGAGAAGGGGTTTGTCTTCGGCGGCATGCCCGCGCGCAGCGGCGTGACCGCGGCGCTGCTGGTGCAGCTGGGATGGAACGGCATCGACGATATCTTCTCGGGCCCCGACAACTTCTTCCAGGCGTACGCCCCGAAGGCCAAGCCCGGGATGCTCGTCGAGGAGCTCGGCAGCCGCTACGAAATCACGCGCACGGACATCAAGAAGTGGACGGTCGGTACGCCCATTCAGGCCCCGCTCGACGCCGTCGAGAACATCCGCACCAAGCATCCGTTCGAGGCCGACCAGGTGAAGAGCGTCGTGGTGAAGCTGGCGCCATCGGTCGCGGCCGTTGTGGACAACCGCGACATCCCGGACATCTGCCTGCAGCACATGGTGGCCGTGATGCTGCTCGACAAGACCGCGTCGTTCAAGGCCGCCCACGACAAGGCGCGCATGCAGGACGCGGCCGTACTGCGGCAGCGCGCCAAGGTGCAGCTGGTGAAAGACGAGGCGCTCGTCCCGATGCTGCCCGTGCGCGTGGCCGACGTCGAGATCACGCTGATGGACGGCACCCGTCTGACCGAGCGGGTGACGGCCGTGCGCGGGACGCCGCGCAACCCGATGACGCGCCAGGAAATTGTCACTAAGGCCCGCGACCTGATCGACCCGGTGCTCGGTGCCGCCAAGGGGGCGAAGCTCGTCGACACTGTGTACGCGCTCGAGGGCGTGGCGAAGATACGGTCACTGCGCCCGCTGCTGCAGCTGGCCTGATCGACGCTACCAACTGTCAACAGCCTACTGCCTACTGCTTGCTGCCAACCGCCTACTTCGAGGATCCGTCTCATGAGTGA
>CANJYC010000221.1 GCA_947478985.1 Acidobacteriota bacterium
CGCCAGTGGTTCTGGCCCGACATCACACGCTATCAGCCGGATCAGGCGCGTGCGCGTGCGCTGCTCAAGAGCATCGGGCTGGAGGACCGCAACGGCAACGGCATCGTCGAGGACACGGTCGGCACTGAAGCCCGGTTCACGGTGACAACTGAGCAGGGCGTGAGCTGGTACGCGCGCGCCATGTCACTGCTGCGAACGCGGGCCGCGGGGATCGGCGTGGCGCTTGACGTGGTGCCCGTAGAGGCCGGCGTGTTGACGGAACGGCTTCGCACGTGCAATTACGACGCGATCTACATGCGCCCGCATTTCGCGGACCTCGACCCGGCCGGCAATCTCGACTTCTGGCTCAGCTCCGGTGACCGGCACCTGTGGAACCTGCAGCAGCGGGCGCCGGGGACCGACTGGGAGCGGCGCATTGACACGATCATGCTCGAGCAGGCAGCCGAGAGGGACCCGGCCCGCCGCCGGAGCCTCTTCGATGACGCCCAGCGGATTCTTGCAGAGAACCTTCCGGTGCTCTGGTTTGCGGCGCCCCGGCTGTATGGCACGCACAGCACGCGCCTCGGCGGCGTGGTGCCGTCGGTGATGCGACCGCAGGTGCTCTGGAGCGCAGACACATTGTCGGTACAATTGACGCCATGACCAGGTTTTCTGGGATCTTCACGCCGATCGTCACCCCGTTTCGCGCCGACGACACCGTCGATGACGCAGCGATTCGGCATAACGTGTCCCGGTGGCTGCGTACGCCACTCACCGGGCTCGTGGTGCTCGGATCCAACGGCGAGGCAGCGCAGCTCGAGGACGATGAAGCTGACAACGTCATCGAGATCGTGCGCGCCGAGATGCCGCGTGATCGTCCCCTCATCGCCGGGACGGGCCGCGAGTCAACCAAGGCGACCATCGCTGCCACGCGGCGCGCCGCGGCACTCGGCGTGGATGCCGTGCTCGTGCGCACGCCGTCGTTCTTCAAGGTGCAGTTGACCAGCGACGTATTCGTGCGCCACTACACGGCGGTGGCCGATGCCTCGCCCGTGCCCGTGCTGCTCTACAACGTCACGATGTTCACGGGCGTGAACCTGCTCCCCGACGCCGTTGAGCGGCTGGCGGCGCACCCGAACATCGTCGGCATCAAGGACTCCGGCTCGGACATCGGGCAGATCGCCGAGTACGTCGCACGCACGCCGGACGACTTCACCGTGCTGGCCGGCTCCGCCACGACGCTCGTGCATGCGCTGATGGCCGGCTGCGACGGAGCCATCCTGGCGCTGGCAGCACTGGTGCCGGCCGAGTGCGTGGCCATGTGGAACTGTGTGCGCCAGGAGCAGTACGCGCAGGCGCACGCGCTGCAGCGAAGCGTGATGCCGCTCGCGCGTTCGATCGGCACGGCGAATGGCGTGCCTGGCCTGAAAGCGGCGCTCGATGCTATCGGCCTCACCGGTGGGATGCCCCGGCCGCCCCTTGTTCCGGTCACGGCGGACACGGCGGCCCTGATTCGCCGGCAACTGGACGCCCTTGGTGCGCTGGAGCAGCTGCAACTGGAGCCCTGATGCGGACGTCGTTCAGTCTTTCGTCACGCCTGCTGTTCGCCACGTCGCTTCTTGCGATTGTCGCGGCCTGCGCCACCAACCCCGCGACCGGTCGTCGCGAGTTCAACCTGATGAGCGAAGCGCAGGAGGTGGCGCTCGGTCAGGAATCGGACCCGCAGATCAGAAAGGAAATGGGCGTCTACGACGATGCTGCCCTCGTCGCCTACGTTCGAGGCATTGGCGAGAAGATGGCGAGAATCTCGGAACGCCCGACGCTGCAGTGGCGTTTCACCATCGTCGACCAGCCGGCCATCAATGCCTTCGCCGTGCCCGGCGGATTCATCTACTTCACGCGCGGGATCCTGCCGTTCCTTAACAGTGAAGCGGAACTCGCCGGCGTCATGGGGCACGAGATCGGCCACGTCACCGCGCGCCACTCGGCGCAGCAGTATTCGCGCTCGCTCGGTGCGCAATTCGGGCTCGCGACGCTCGGCGTCTTCGTGCCGTCAACGCGTCCGTTTGAGGGGCTCTCGGCGCAGGCGCTCGGCGTGGTTTTTCTGAAATACGGCCGGGATGACGAACGGCAGGCCGACCAGCTCGGCGTGCGCTACGCAGGGGCGGCGGGGTGGGACCCGGCTGGAGTTCCCGGCATGCTCAACACGCTCGGGCGCCTCGATGAAGCGCAGGGCGATCGCCGCGGTGTGCCGAACTGGCTGTCGACACATCCTGCTCCGCTGGAGCGCGTGGCGGAGGTCCAGCCGGCAGTGGCCGCGCTAAAGGCGAGCGGCTCGACCTTCTCCACGAATCGCGACGAGTATCTCCGGCACATCGACGGCGTCATCTACGGCGACAATCCCGAGCAGGGGATTGTGCGCGGCACGTCGTTCCTGCATCCACGGCTCCGCTTCAGGCTCGAGTTTCCGGACGGCTGGAACATTCAGAACGGCACCACGCAGGTGACCGCCAAGGCACCCGGCGCCGATTCGACGATGCTTCTCGAGGTCGTGCAAGAGCCGAACGGGCGCACGCTCGATGAGGTGGCGGTCAACCAGATGCGCGCGGCCGGGTTTCGCGCGGTATCAGGAGAGCGCACGGTCATCAGCGGTGTCGACGCCTATCTCGGCGTGTATCAAGGCACACTGCAGAATCTTGGCGCCGTCCGCATTCGCACCGCGCACCTGGCGCACGGCACCAGCTACTACCTGCTCGCCGGGATCGCGAAGGCCGACGCCTTCCCTCAGGTGGACGACGCGTTCGTGCGCGCGATTCGCAGTTTCCGGTCGCTCTCTGCGGCGGAGGCGGCGGGCATTGGTCCGAATCGCGTGGATCTCTACGTCGTGCGCGCGGGGGACACCTGGGCGGGTATCGTCGAGCGTACGGGCCGTGTGATTCCGGCCGCGACGCTCGCCATCATGAACAACGCGGCGCCGACCTCGACACCCGAGGTCGGGACGCGAATCAAGATCGTCGTGGGAGGCTGACATCAGACGCCTGCTGAGAGCGGTGATCGTGGCGTGCGCCACGGGTTTTGCGGTGCTGGCGTACGTCTACGTCACGCTGCCGGATGTGCGCGTGCTCGCCACCACGAACCCGACGACCACGGCCTTCATGAAGCTGCGCGAAGAGCAGGCGCTGTCTGACGGGAAGACGCTGCGCCACGAGCAGCGCTGGATGCCGTACGCGCGCATCTCGGCCAGCCTCAAGCGCGCCGTGCTGGTGGCCGAGGATGATGCCTTCTGGGATCACGAAGGCGTGGACATGGAGCAGATTCGCCGCTCGATCGAGATCAACCTCGAGCGTGGCGCCGCCGTGCGCGGGGCGAGCACGCTGACGCAGCAGCTGGCGAAGAACCTCTACCTGTCCCCGTCGCGGAATCCACTACGCAAGCTGCGCGAGTTGATCATTGCGCGGCGGCTCGAGGCAGAGCTGCCCAAGGCCCGTATCTTTGAAATCTATCTGAACGTCATCGAATGGGGCGACGGGATCTGGGGCGCGGACGCGGCGTCGCGCCGGTACTTTGGTGTGCCCGCCTCGGCACTGAGCGCATCCCAGGCGGCGTTGCTCGCCGGAGCGATCATCAACCCGCGCGTGCTCAATCCTGGGCGCCCGACTCGCCGGTTGCTCAGTCGTCAGCGCATGCTCCTTGCGCGGATGGGCGGCGTGAGCCTGCCAGCGCCCCCGCCCGTGACCATCGTGCAGCCGGATGCTGCGTCAGAGGAGGCGCAACCGCTCGACGGGGAAGCGCCGGTCACGCCTGCTGATGAGGGCGCTACTGAGCCAGCGGGGATAGAGGACGCACCGCCATCCGAGGCGGCGCCTGCCGAGCCCGTGGGCGCCCAGCCCTAGAATGCTGTGGAGGATCGTCGGCTGCGTTGAACGGAGGCGCGGGACTAGCTGACGCGGCGTGCCGATAGAAAGCGTGACGCCCAGTAACTGCTCGTCAGCCGCTCGATGCGCACGACACCACTGCTGTTCGGGGCGTGGACGAACTCGCCGCCCCCGATTGCCAGTGCCACATGGGAGGCCCCGGGACTCACGGTCTGAAAGAACAGCAGGTCGCCGGGTCTGACGTTTTCCGGATCGATTTCACGTCCAATCCGAACCTGTTCGCGCACCTCGCGCGGCAGGACCGCACCGATCTGCTTGAAGACGTACTGCACGAAGCCGCTGCAGTCGAAGCCAGCAGGGTCGCTTCCGCCGAATCGGTAAGGCACCCCCCGATAGCCAAGGGCGA
>CANJYC010000222.1 GCA_947478985.1 Acidobacteriota bacterium
GCCGAGATGGCGTGACACCCCCGACTGCGCGGCGTCGAGAATGCTGGTGAGTTCGGTCACGTTGAATCGGTCCTCGGCGAGGATTCTCAGGAGGCGGAGGCGCGTGGTATCGCCAAGGAGGCGGAAGAGCGCCGACGAACGCTGCATCTCATCAATGACTCTACATATGCTGATTGGATGAAGTCAATGTGGTAGTTACCCGGGTACGCAAAGCCGCGCGGAGCCGCACGGAAACACCCCTGCGGGCCGATTTGATCGCCGCTCAAATTGCAGAGTGACGCTGAAAACGTGCATTAGCGGCACGAATGGAAGCGCACTTCGTCAGAAATGGGTCATTTCATTGGGAAAATTGGCGTGAAATATTGCAAGTCGTTCACGTCGTCGTGCATAATCGCTTGACCGCGCCGCTCTCTGCGCACCGTGACATCCAACACACGCACTTCTCGAAAGGACAGCCACCGCGATGGGATCTGCACCGCTATCTGAAGCCATCAAGAGCATCCTCGACTGGTCGATGACCGAGGGGCACACCACGACGACCCCTGCGAAGGCCGGAGAACTCTTCGGCAGCCTCGTCTTCAACGACAAGGCGCAGCAGGAGCGGCTGCCGAAGCCGGCGTATCGCGCGCTCCGCGCCACCATCACGCGCGGGGAGACGCTCGACCTGGCGACCGCCGACGCCGTGGCCACCGCGCTCAAGGACTGGGCCGTCGAGCACGGCGCGACGCACTACACGCACTGGTTCCAGCCGATGACCGGCATCACGGCCGAGAAGCACGACTCGTTTCTCGCGCCGACCGCTGATGGCGGCGCCATCGCCGAGTTCCGCGGCAAGGAGCTGATCAAGGGCGAGCCCGACGCATCCAGTTTTCCTTCCGGCGGCATGCGCTCGACCTTCGAAGCGCGCGGCTACACGGCGTGGGACCCGACGAGCCCGCCCTGGCTGAACGTCAACGGCAACAGCGTCACGCTGGTCATCCCGACCGCGTTCGTGAGCTGGACCGGCGAGGCGCTCGACAAGAAGACCCCGCTGCTTCGCTCGATGGAAGCCGTCTCGAAGCAGGCCATCCGCGTGCTGAAGCTGTTCGGATCCACCGCCGAGCGCGTGTTCGCGACCTGCGGTCCCGAGCAGGAATACTTCCTCATCGACCGGAACTTCTACTTTGCCCGTCCCGATCTGATTAACGCCGGACGGACGCTCTTCGGCGCCAAGCCGCCCAAGGGGCAGGAACTCGAAGACCAGTACTTCGGGGCCATCCCGGAGCGCGTGCTCGCGTTCATGGCGGAGGCGGAGTTCGAGCTGTTCAAGGTCGGTGTGCCGGTGAAGACGCGGCACAACGAGGTGGCGCCGAGCCAGTACGAGATCGCGCCGGTGTTCGAGAACGCCAACGTCGCCGTCGACCATCAGATGATGACGATGGAGACCCTGAAGAAGGTGGCGTCCAAGTACGGCCTGGCGTGTCTGCTGCACGAGAAGCCGTTTGCCGGCGTGAACGGATCCGGCAAGCACAACAACTGGTCGCTGTCCGATGAGTTCGGCAACAACCTGCTCGGACCGGGCGACACGCCGCACGACAACATGCAGTTCCTCGTGTTCTGCGCGGCGGTGCTCCGCGCGGTGGACAGGTGGCAGGGGCTCCTGCGTGCCAGCATTGCCAGCGCGGGCAACGATCATCGCCTCGGGGCCAACGAAGCGCCCCCGGCCATCCTGTCCGTGTTCCTCGGCGACCAGCTCACGGACATCTTCGAACAGCTCGAGAAGGGGAACGCGAAGTCGACCAAGCAGGGTGGCACGATGGACCTCGGCGTGGGCGTCCTGCCGAAGCTGCCCCGCGATGCCGGCGATCGCAACCGGACGAGCCCGTTCGCCTTTACCGGCAACAAGTTCGAGTTCCGCGCTGTCGGATCCAACCAGAGCATCGCCGTGCCGAACATGGTGCTCAATGTGGCCATGGCCGACGCGCTCGACTCGGTGGCCAACGAACTCGAGGGCGCCCTGGCCAAGGGTGAGGATCTCAGCAAGGCTGTCGCCAAGCTGCTGACGAAGATGATCAAGGAACACAAGCGGATCGTCTTCAACGGCAACGGCTACTCGGCGGAGTGGGAGAAGGAAGCGAAGAAGCGCGGCCTGCTCAATCTGAAGAACACGGTTGATGCGCTGCCGCAGTTCGTGACCCCGCAGGCGGTGAAGCTCCTCGACCGCTTCAAGATTCTCAACGAGCGTGAGACGCACGCCCGCTATGAGATCTTCCTCGAGAACTACAACAAGACGGTCAATATCGAAGGTCAGTTGATGGTGCTGATGGCCAACCGCTACATACTGCCGGCGGCCTTCGAATACCAGAAGCACCTCGGTCAGAGCGTGGCGGCGGTGAAGGCTGGTGGTGGCGCGAGCGTGCAGGGCAAGAAGCTGCTCGCGCAGTACACGAAGCTCGCCGACAAGTTCAAGGTGCAGTCGGATATCCTCTGCAACCTGCTCGATCATCACAACGGCGGCACCGCCGAGAAGCACGCCAAGTACATGCGGGATAAGGTGGTGCCCGCCATGGCGGCGTTGCGCGAGATCGGCGACGCGATCGAAGTGCTCACGCCGCACGGGGTCTGGCCGCTGCCGACTTATCGCGAGATGCTGTTCATCAAGTAGTGGGCGGTAGGCGGTAGGCAGTTGGGAAGGGGGTCGGCCCGGTGGGCCGGCCCCTTTTCTTTGGGCGGTCGAATATTGTGACCGCGTGTCTTGGCGAGCACGCCTTACGTGGCGGCGAGCATCGATTCGAGCACGCCGCGGGCGGCGGCGAGCAGTTCGCCGATCTTCGAGGGGTCCTTCCCGCCGGCTTCCGCGAAGTCCGGGCGTCCGCCGCCGGCGCCGCCGACGATCGGCGCGAGCTGTTTGACGATCTGTCCGGCTGGCGCCTTCTTCGTGAGGTCGGCGGTGACGCCGACGACGACTGAGACCTTGCCCTCCGAGGGAGACGCCAGCACCACGACGCCGCTCTTGATCTGATCGCGATGGCGATCGACGAGCGCGCGCAGGCCGTTCTTGTCGAGGCCGCTGACCTCGCGTGCCACCAGCTTCACGCCGGCGACATCCTGTGCCTCGTCCGCCTGGCCTGCCGCGCCGCCGCCCATCGCGGCCTTCATCTTCAACTGCTGGAGTTCCCGCGTGAGCCTGCGCGCGTCATCCTGCAGCGCCGCGATGCGTGCCGTCACTTCGCCCGGGCGGGCGCTGAGTGCGGTGGCCACCTCGGCCAGCTGGTCGCGGTCGCGCTGAAGGGTCTTCAGCGATTCCAGCCCGGTGATGGCCTCGATGCGGCGGATGCCCGCCGCCACGCCCGCCTCCGCGACGACGGCGAAGAGGCCGATGTCGCCGGTGGCCTGGACGTGCGTGCCGCCGCACAGCTCCACGCTGAAGCCGGGGACGGAAACCACGCGCACGGTGTCGCCGTACTTCTCGCCGAAGAGCGCCGTCGCACCGGCGGCGATCGCGTCCTGGGTATTCTTCACCTCGGTCTGGACGCGTGTGTTCTTCAGGACCTGCTCGTTGACGATCTGCTCGACCTGGAGGATCTGGTCACGCGTCAACGCGCTGAAATGCTGGAAGTCGAAGCGCAGGCGATCCGGCGCAACGAGTGACCCGGCCTGCGTGACGTGGGTGCCGAGCACCTGACGCAGGGCCGCCTGCAGCAGGTGCGTGGCGGTGTGGTTGCGGCGTGTCGCCCCCCGCTCCTCGCCAACCTCGGCCGTCACGGTCGCCTGCAGCGCCAGGGTGCCCTCGACAACGGAGACGCCGTGGACCCTCGGACCAAACTGTGGAAGGCGCGCCACGGTGCGCACCAGCGCGGCCCCTGCCGGCCCGGCGATCCGTCCGACGTCGGAGACCTGGCCACCGGCCTCGACGTAGAAGGGGCTCTTCGACAGCAGCACGTAGCCGTTCTCGCCTTGTCGCAGCTCGACGACCGCCTCATGGCTGTCGCCGGCGTCACGGAAGAGCGCGACGATGGTGCTGGTCGTCCCGGTCTGGTCGTAGCCAACGAACTGGTCGGGCATCGCGCGCAGCTCGGTGCCCGCGGCCTCGGAGAGGTGCCACGGCTTGGCCTGCGCCGCGCCCTTGCCGAAGGCGCTTTTCGCACGCGCCTTTTCGCGCTGGCCCTCCATGGCGCGGTCGAATCCGGCGGTATCGAGCGTCAGCCGTCGGTCCTCGACCATGTCCTCGATGAAATCGCGCGGCAGGCCGTAGGTGTCGTACAGCTTGAAGGC
>CANJYC010000223.1 GCA_947478985.1 Acidobacteriota bacterium
GTCGGGAACGCTCCGCTACTACCGCTTTTCTCAGCACACCGCGCAATTCACGACCAATGGCAAGGTCACGACGTTGCCGGCAAGCACAAGCCAGCGCGTGCAGGGTGCCTTGACACAGACGCTCGGCCCGACGATTCGCATGCGCGCCCGGGTGGACTACTTCACCGACATCATCACGCAGCAGCTCTACCAGCAGAACGTCGCCTATGCGACACAGCCCTACCGTGTCGTGGAGGCCGGGATGAGCGCCGGCGTCGGCCGCCTGTCGACGAGCCTGCAGTATCTGCGCAGCGAGCTGTTCAGCAATCCAACCAACTCCTTTGTATACGGCAATACGCCGCGCCTCACCTCGAGCCTGGCGCCGCAGATGCTGTTTGGTACACCGATCTATGCCTCGGTCAACGCCGACTACGCTTACCTGCCCAACCGCCGGGTACAGGACGGCCTCATCAGTCTGGACAACAGCCTCGGGCGGGTCGACATCGCGCCGGCGCTGCGCGTGCCGCTTTCACGGCTGACGTACCTTTCGATCAACACCAGCGCCACGCAGCGGACGACCTACTACACCCGCAGCCTCAACGAGAAGGGCGCCATGACGCCGGAGGGACTGGTCCGCAATTACATGTCGGTCCGCACCGATATCATCGGCCCCGTGCTGACGAGGATCTGGGACACGCCAGACAACCGGTCGACCGAGCGGATGAAGCACGTCATCGAGCCGACGTTCAGCATCGACTACATCACGGCCATTCAGGACCAGGCGCGCGTCCCTCCGCTGACCGATGTGTCGGACAACGTCGTCGGGGGCGCGATTCGCACCACCTACGGCCTGAACAACCGGCTCTTCTACCGCAGCCGTCCCGTCGATGGCGGTGCGAGTCAGACACGGGAGTTCGTCACCGTCGGCCTCCAGCAGACCTACTACTCGGACGCACTCTCCAGCCGGAGCGACACCACCTACCAGAGTGCGTCTGGACGCCCGAATCTCGTGGACCTGTCGCCGGTTGCCTTGAACGTCCGCGTGTCGCCTACCGCCCGTGTCGACGCGAGCACGAGGCTCGAATACGACGTGACTGGCAACGGCCTGCAGGTGCTCACGGCGGGGACAACGGCCCAGCTGATTCCCGCGCCGGTCGGTGTCGCTACCCCCTCGACGCTGTCCACCAACGTCGCCTACAGCCGCACGCGCTACGGATCCAACCGGCCCGCCAGCAGCTATCTATCCCTGTCCACGACCGCAAAGACGCTGCAAAATCGAGTGAGCGCACAATACGCCCTGAACTGGAACATCTCGGCGGGCTATATTTACTCGCAGAGCGTGATGGGGTCGTACCTGGCCCAGTGCTGCGGCGTGCAGGCTGATTTCCAGACGATCAACTATCCCAGTGGCCTCGGCTTTCCGATTCCCTCGGATCGCCGCTTCAATTTCTCGTTCGTGCTGGCCGGGCTCGGGACCTTTTCGAACTTCTTTGGCGCATTTGGACAACGGTGATCTGACGTGAAGGGACTCATTCTCAGCGGAGGCAAAGGCACACGGCTCCGTCCGCTTACCTATACCAGCGCCAAACAGCTGGTGCCTGTGGCCAACAAGCCGGTCCTCTTCTACGGCATCGAAGCCATCGCAGCCGCAGGCATCACCGAGATCGGCATCGTTGTCGGCGATACGCAGGCCGAAATCCGCGCGGCGGTCGGCGATGGTTCACGCTGGGGCGTCCGCGTCGTATACATCGAGCAGGATGCGCCCCGTGGCCTGGCCCACGCCGTCAAGATCAGCCAGCCCTTTCTCGGCGACGACCCGTTCGTGATGTACCTTGGCGACAATCTCCTCAACAAGGGGATCACGCACTTCGTCGACGAGTTCAGGCGCGAGCGGCCCGCCGCCCAGATCCTGCTGGCGCGCGTCCCCGACCCGCAGATGTTCGGCGTTGCCGAGTTGAAGGACGGCAAGGTCGTGCGCCTGGTCGAGAAGCCGAAGGAGCCGATCGGCGACCTGGCGCTCGTCGGCGTTTACATGTTCGGTCCGGAGATCTTCGAGTCCGTCAACCGGATCAAACCGAGCTTCCGCAATGAGCTCGAGATCACCGACGCCATCCAGGATCTGATCGACCGGGGCCTCACCGTGCGGCCGCACATTGTCGACGGCTGGTGGAAGGATACGGGCAAGCTCGAGGACATGCTCGAAGCGAACCGCCTCATCCTCGAGACGCTCGACCGCCGGGTCGATGGCACGGTGGACGCCGGGAGCCGGATCGAGGGCAAGGTGGTCATCGAGGCGGGCGCCGTGATCGAGCGGTCGGTCATCCGCGGGCCGGCGATCATCGGCCGCAACGCCCGCATTGTCCAGTCGTACGTCGGCCCGTTCACCGCGATCATGAACGACGTGGAGATCCAGGATTCGGAGATCGAGCACAGCATCGTGCTGGAGGGATCGTCGGTCCGCGATCTCGCGAATCGTGTCATCGACAGCCTCATCGGGAAGAACGTCCGGATCTACCGGGAGCCGGTAAAGCCGAGCGCCTACCGCTTTATGCTCGGTGACAATTCTGAAGTTGGTATCAGGTGGTGAGATGAGTAAGCCGACAGCCTATGCGGCAACCGCGACGAAGCATCCCCGCATTCACGGGGTGAAGACAAAGCCCCTGCGCCTCATCGCCGACGAGCGCGGATTCCTGCTCGAGGTCCTCCGCAACGACGATCCCGATTTCTTCACGAAGTTCGGACAGGTCTACGTTTCGGCAACCTACCCAGGCGTGGTCAAGGCCTGGCACTATCACGAGAAGCAGGTCGACCACTTCGCGTGCGTCGCCGGCATGGTGAAGCTGGTGCTCATCGACACCCGCGCCGATTCGCCGACCAACGGTGCCGTCAACGAGTTCTTCGTCGGCACGCAGAATCCGATGCTCGTGCAGGTGCCGAACCTGGTGTATCACGGCTGGAAGTGCATCAGCACCGAACTCTCACTGGTCGTCAACGTTCCCACCGAGCCGTATCATTACGCCCAGCCGGACGAGTTCCGCCTGGCCCCGCACGACACGCTGCCCTACGACTGGACGCGCAAAGATGGTTAATGTCCTCGTCACCGGCGGTGCCGGTTTCATCGGGAGCAACTTCGTTCGCTACGCGCTGGGGCGGCACGCCGACTGGCGGGTGACCACGCTCGACAAGCTGACCTACGCCGGACGACGCGAGAACCTCCACGACGTCATGGCCGACCCGCGCCACACCTTCGTCCATGGCGACATTGCCGACGCACCGGTGAGCGGACCGCTGGTCGAGCAGGCGAACATCGTCGTCCACTTCGCCGCGGAGACGCACGTCGATCGCTCGATCCAGTCGGCCGGTGAATTCATCCGCACCGACGTCGAGGGGACGTTCGTGCTGCTGGAAGCGGCGCGCCGCGCGAAGGCCCTGCGTCGCTTCGTCCAGATCTCCACCGATGAGGTCTACGGCAGCGTCGCCACAGGAGCGAGCGTCGAGACTGACGAACTGCGTCCGCGCAATCCGTACTCGGCGAGCAAGGCCGGCGCCGACCGGCTGGCCTACAGCTACTGGGCTACCTACGACCTGCCGGTCATCGTGACCCGGGCGTCAAACAACTACGGCCCGTATCAGTTCCCCGAGAAGGTCATCCCGCTCTTCGTCACCAACGCCATCGAAAACATCCCGGTGCCGCTGTACGGCGACGGTCGCAACATCCGCGACTGGCTCCATGTCGATGACCACTGCCGCGCGATCGATTTGCTGATCGAGCGCGCCACCAGCGGTGAGGTCTACAACATCGGGGGTGGCAACGAGGTGATGAACATCGACCTCACCCACCGCATTCTCGAGACGCTCGACAAGCCGCGATCCCTCATCACGCCCGTGGCGGATCGTCCAGGGCACGATCGGCGCTACTGCCTCGACACCGCGAAGCTGCGTGCGCTTGGCTGGGCCCCGCAGGTGCGCTTTGAGGACGGCTTGCGTGACGCCGTGGCGTGGTACAGCGCCAACGAGTGGTGGTGGCGCCCCATCAAGGAGAAGGACCCGGCGTTCCGTGCCTACTACGAGGCCCAGTACGGCCGGCGCGGCTGAGGCGTCGTGGCAAG
Organism: Acidobacteriota bacterium; assembly: GCA_947478985.1. GTDB lineage: Bacteria > Acidobacteriota > Vicinamibacteria > Vicinamibacterales > UBA2999 > CANJYC01. Next base: position 4,089 of record CANJYC010000223.1, read on the forward strand.
CGGGGTGGCCAACGGCGTGGGCGGCGCTGTCCTAGTCACCGGCGCAGGAGGATTCGCGGGCAGCCACCTGCTTGAGCACCTGGCTGCCACGCCGAATCTGGTCGGCTGGTCACGCGCCACGGTCGACCTCCTCGACCGCGA
>CANJYC010000224.1 GCA_947478985.1 Acidobacteriota bacterium
CGGGCCACCGGTGACGCGGCACTTGTGCTCGATGCGTCGGGCAAGGACATCGTCATCATCGAGACGGTCGGCGTCGGTCAGGATGAAGTCGACATCATCCGGACGGCCGATATCTCGATTGTCGTGCTCGTACCGGGCACCGGTGACGACGTGCAGGCGCTCAAGGCCGGGATTATGGAGATCGCCGATATCTTCGTGGTCAACAAGGCTGACCATGAGGGCGCCGATCGTCTCGTGGAGTCCGTCTCAGCCAACCTTGCGCTGCACGCCTATGCCCCTGGCGAGTGGCGGCCACCGATTCTCAAGACCCAGGCGACCACCGGCATCGGCATCGGCGAGCTCTGGAGTACGATCGGCGCCTTTCGGGCGCATCGCGCGACAGTGTCCACGTCGCGCCGGCACGCACGCCACGAGTACCGGTTGCGCGAACTGCTGGCACACCAGCCGCTGCGCCGTGTGGAACAGGCTCTGCCGGCGGGGGTGTTCGCCCGCGCGGTCGACAGGATTACCGCCAGGGAGATCGACCCATACACGGCGGCCGCGGAGATCGCGGATGCGGCCGATCAGGCGCTGCACCAGGGGCCCGCAGCGCGGTGAAGGCCACCCTCGACCACGTTGGTATCGCCGTCGCGGACATCGATGCCGCGCTGGCTTTCTATCGTGATGCGCTCGGGCTGGACATCGAAGCGCCGGAAGAGGTCACCTCGCAGCGTGTCCGCGCGCACTTCATTCCGACCGGTCCGTCGGCGCTCGAGCTGCTCGAGGCCACGGCTCCAGAGTCGGCGATTGCGACATTCATCGCCAAACGCGGCCCTGGCATTCATCACCTCACCCTGCGCGTCGACGACATCGTGGCCGCGCTTGCGCACCTGAAGGCCCGCGGCATCCGGCTTGTCGATGAGCAACCGCGGCCGGGTGCTGAGGGCGCGCTCGTCGCCTTCATTCACCCGTCGGCAGCTCACGGCGTGCTCATCGAGTTGAAGCAGGCCGCGTCGCCTGGAGCGAATCTGGCGCCGAAGGCGCTCGCCTGGGGAGACCTGCACCTCACAAGCGTCAATGACGGCGTCCTGCGCCTTGATGGTGGCGCCATGTTCAGCGTGGTGCCCAGGCCGCTGTGGGAGAAGAAGGCGCCCGCGGATGACCGCAATCGCATCCTCCTGTCGATGCGTCCGCTCGTTGTGCAGGGTGCCTGGGGGACGCTCATGATTGACTGCGGCGCCGGCGACAAGATGGACGCGAAGCAGCGCGACATCTATGGGCTCGATCGGGCGCGGCATCTCGATCACGCGCTGGCCGACGCCGGGCTGTCGGCCGATGCGATGGACGTCGTACTGGCCACGCACCTGCATTTCGATCACTTCGGCGGCGCCACTGATGCCGCGCTCCGTCCTCGCTTTCGGCGCGCGCGTTACCTGATTCGCGCGGCGGAGTGGGAAGACGCCACCCATCCTCACGAGCGGAACCGCGCCAGTTACCTGCAGGACGACTTCGTGCCGCTCAAGGCCGCCGGTGTGGTGGACTTCTATGAGGGGGACACGGCGATTCGCCCGGGTGTGCGCGTCGTGCGCACGGGCGGACACACCGGGCAGCACCAGATCGTCTTTATCGAGTCGGCGGGGCAGACGGCGGTGTTTACCGCGGATCTGATCCCAACGGTCGCGCACATCCAGGACCCCTGGATCATGAGCTACGACCTGTTCCCGATGGAGACGCTGGCCTTCAAGCGGCGATTCATCCGCGAGGCGATCGATCGCGGGTACCTGATCTTCTTCGAGCACGACCCGCTGGTCGCGGCAGGGTACATTAGGGAGAAGGACGGGCGCCGCTATGTGGAGCGGGTGCTGTGAAAAGTAGGCAGTAGGCGGTAGGCAGCGCGGGTGGACAGTTGGCGATGGGCGGCAGGTCGGAGCATTCAACATCCATGGAACGAGTTCAGATAGGCATCATTGGCGGGAGCGGCCTGTACGATATGGCCGAAGTCACCGACCGCAAGGAAGTCACGCTCACGACGCCATTCGGCGAGCCGTCGGGTCCATACCTGCTTGGAACGCTGCGGGGCAAGCGCGTTGCGTTCCTGGCACGGCACGGCGCCGGGCACCGGCTGTCGCCATCAGAGCTGAACTTTAGGGCCAACATCTTCGGCATGAAGATGCTCGGCGTCGAGTACATCCTCTCGGCGAGTGCGGTGGGCAGCCTGAAAGAGGAATACAAGCCGCTCGACATCGTCATCCCGGATCAGTTCATCGATCGCACGCGCGGCCGCGTCAGCACCTTCTTTGGTCGAGGGCTGGTCGCGCATGTCGGCTTCGCGCACCCGTTCTGCCGCATCCTCAGCGGTGTGGTTGACGACAGTGGCCGCGCCTCCGGTGCGACGGTTCACAAGGGCGGCACTTATGTCTGCATGGAGGGGCCGCAGTTTTCCACGCTCGCAGAATCGAAGCTGTACCGCGTGTGGGGAGCTGACATCATCGGCATGACCAACCTGCAGGAGGCGAAGCTCGCGCGCGAGGCCGAGATCTGCTACACGACGATCGCGCTGGTCACCGACTATGACTGCTGGCATCCCGACCACGACCACGTCACGGTGGAGATGATCATCGGCAACCTGACACAGAACGCCAGGACGGCCCAGCAGATCATCGCCGGGGCGGTCGACAGCCTGCCGTTCGACCGCACCTGCGAGTGCGCCACAGCGCTGAAGTACGCGCTGATCACGCGCCCGGATACGATTCCCGAGCAGACGAGGAACGACCTCGCGCCGCTTGTCGACAAATACCTTCTGAGTCCCAAGGCCAACTGAATGCGCACACCCCGGTACGACGTCACCGCCATCGGCAACGCCATCGTCGACGTCCTGGCACAGGCTGACGACGCGCTGCTCGAGCAGCACCATCTGGCGAAAGGCGCCATGTCTCTCATCGACGCCGCGGATGCGGATCGTCTCTACGGCATCATGGGGCCAGGGCGGGAAGTGTCGGGTGGTTCAGCCGCTAACACGGCGGCCGGAATTGCAGCGCTCGGCGGGCGCGTCGCCTACATCGGCAAGGTTGCGGCCGATCAGCTCGGTCAGGTCTTCAGCCACGATATCCGCGCGACTGGTGTCACCTACAACACCACACCGCTGGTGCAGGGGGTGTCGACGGCGCGATGCCTGATCTTCGTCACGCCAGACGCCCAGCGCACGATGCAGACCTTTCTCGGCGCGACGACCCAGCTTGGGCCTGAGGATCTCGACATGGACGGCATCACCTCGTCGAAGGTGGTGTACCTCGAGGGCTATCTCTGGGATCAGCCACGTGCCAAAACGGCCATGCGCGATGCCGCTATCACGGCGCACAAGGCCGGGGTCAAGGTGGCGCTGACGCTGTCGGACGCTTTCTGTGTCGCCCGCTTCCGCGATGAGTTTCTCGAACTGGTCGAGCACCACGTCGACATCCTGTTCGCCAACGAGCACGAGATTCTCTCGCTCTACCAGACCGAGCAGTTTGATGAGGTGGTGCCGCGCGTGCGCGCGCACTGCGAAATCGCCGCTCTCACGCGCAGCGAAAAGGGATCGGTCGTCGTTACGGGCAACGAGGTGCACGTCATCCCGGCAGAGCCGGGTGTCAGGGTGGTCGATACGACCGGTGCGGGCGATGCCTACGCGGCGGGCTTCCTGTACGCGTTCACGCAAGGGCGCGATCTGTGGACCTGCGGGCGGCTGGGCGGCGTGATGGCGGCTGAGATCATCAGCCACTATGGGGCCCGGCCGGAAGCGGATGTGAAGGCCCTGGCCGCGGCGGTGCTTGCAGCGGGCCGCTAAGAGAACCCTGCGCTTGCGGCACGAAACTACGATCCGGTCAGGCACCGGCGCGGGAACAGGCCAGCGCGACGAGCGTGTCAGAGTCCTGCGGCGTAGCGCGTCCTGGCGGCGGCGAGCACCTGTGAGTACCTCGCTTGTACCAGCTCCCACTCGGTTTCGAGCAGCGACTGCCTGGCGTCGTTCAGTTCCGTCGACGTGATGACGCCGTTCTCGTAGGAGACCTCGGCAATCGATAGCCCTTCCCGGGCCAGCTCCAGCGCCTTTTGCTGGGTGGTGACAATTTCTCGCGCGGCGTCGAGTTCGGTGGAGGCTGTCGCGAGCTCCAGCCGTGCGTTGTCGAGTGCGGCGTTGATGCCGTGCTCAGCCTGCCGCACACGCGCACCGGCTGCGCCGCGTCTGGCCGAGACGGCC
>CANJYC010000225.1 GCA_947478985.1 Acidobacteriota bacterium
AGGACGGCGAGGCGGTGCCCTATGACGCATCCGGCCCGGCCGCGTTGTTTCCAACGGCCCGTGCCCAGGGATACCAGACCGAGATGGCGGGTTACTACCTGCCGTACTGCCAGCTGCTTGGCGGCCTTCTCGACGTCTGCCGGTCGCTCAGCTTCTACAACGAGTCGACGACTGATGACGGGTTCTCGCCGCTGGACCCGATCCTGACGACGCTCATCATGTGGCCACGGCAGTTCCCGTTCGGCCTGGTGAAGAACCTTCCGTTCGCCCGGCTGCAGCGGAGCCTGGTCGGCGAGCTGACCGCCTTTGCGCGCCGACCGCTGCCTGCCGGTCGACCGGTATTCCGCTTCGTCCATTTCAGCGTGCCGCACCTGCCGTTCGTTTTCGACCGCGAGGGTTACCATCCACCATTGAATCCGCTGCGGACCTCGCCGGACACCGCTTACGTGCGGCAGATCGGATACGTGGATCGCCTCGTCGGCGACATCGTCAGCGAGATGGAACACGCGGGGACCTTCGACACGACCACCTTCATCGTCCTCGCGGACCACGGCTACCGCTTCGGCGGTCACGAGTTGGACGAACTGCACGTCCCCTTCATCGTGAAGCGGCCTGGACAGGCCGCGCGGACGGACATCAGTGATCGTCGGCCCGGCGAACTCCTGCTGCGGGACCTCGTCGCCGGAGCCTGTGTCGGCGCAAGTCCGGAATCCGTGCTCGCGCCCTGACGGTGATGCGCGTGCTGCGGGGTGGGGTTGTCGCGCTCGCGGTCGTGGCGGCACTGGTCCCGATGCCGGCGGCCCTTATTGAGCGCTGGTATTCCAACACGCTGTACCCGCCAATGCAGCGGCTCCTGACGTCGCTCACAAACCTCCTGCCGTTCGCGTTCTTCGACATCCTCATCGTCGCCGCGTCCGTGGCCGTTGTCGTCATCGCCGCCGGCGCGGTCGGTGCCGTACGACGGCAGCGACGCGCTGCGCCCGCGCTGGCAGCACTCGGCACGCTCGCCACAGCCGTGGCGACCGTCTACCTCCTGTTTCTGCTGATGTGGGGCCTCAACTATCGTCGCGTGCCGATCGCCGATCGATTTGAGGCCGCGGGCGACTCGTTGTCGAGGCAGGCGGTACTGCAGCTGGGTCTCGAAGCCGCAGCACGCGTCAACGATCTGCACGATGCGGCGCATGCCGATCCGATGGCAGGGGACGAGTGGCGCGCCGCTCCGTTGCGGAACGCCTTTGCGGAGACCGAGCGACTGATCGGCGACCCAGCACGCATCACGCCAGGCCGTCTCAAGACCACGCTGGCGGGGCCGTATTTCCGCTGGGCCAGCGTCGATGGCATGGTGAATCCACTTGGGCTGGAGGTGCTCGTCAATCCAGACCTGCTCCCGTTCGAACGGCCATTCGTCGCCGCGCATGAGTGGGCGCACCTGGCTGGTCATGCCGACGAGTCGGAAGCCAACTTTATCGGGTGGCTCACGTGCGTGCGCGGCGGCGCGGCAGCCGCCTACAGCGGGTGGATGTTTCTGCACTGGCAAATCAGCGCCGAGGTGGGACCCGATGACCGCGCCACGCTTGGGAAGGCCCTGAGCGACGGGGCGCGCGAGGATGTCAACGCGGTTGTGGCGCGCCTTCGGCGCGATCAATGGCCGGCACTGCAGACCGCCGGATGGGCGGTGTACGACCAGTATCTGAAGGCGAACCGTGTCGACAACGGCATCCGCAGTTACAGCGCGGTCATCACGCTGCTGCTCAGGACACGCTTTGCCGCTGATTGGGTTCCCGTTCGCCGGGCACCCTTCACACGCGAATGATGCGTCCCGCCGCGGCGCGGCGCAGTCGGTCCTGAATGGCGCGTCCGAGCCCTGCCTCGGTATCACAGCCCCGCACGAGAATGAGGTCCGGCCGTTTATCGTCGAGGTCGCGGAGCGCGGCATAGAGACGGGTAGCGATCGTCCCCGGATCCTGCTCGCCCCCGAAGTCGAGGACGCCGACTGTTCGGCCGTCGGCCTCGGCGGCACGAGCGTCGGCCTGAAGTCGATCCAGGGCGGCGCGTGGGAGGCCTTCATAGAGCGTCAGCGGCGCGAGCGGTGAATAGTGCTTCGAAAGCAGACCGGGTGACGTCATGGGCGTCCCTGTTTCGCCCTGCTGCGCCGTCTCGCGGACCTCAACCTCACCGAGCACCTCGCGCAACGCCTCGACGCTGACGGCGCCGGGTCGCAGCACCACCGCGATGCTCCCGGTGAGATCGATGACGGTGGACTCAACGCCGACCTCAGTGCTACCGCCGTCGAGAATCAGATCGATACGGCCATCGAGGTCGTGGAGCACGTGCGACGCCCGGGTCGGACTCGGCCGCGAGAAAAGGTTGGCGCTCGGTGCCGCCACAGGGATTCCGGCCGCAGCGAGGAGCGCCCTGGCAACCGGGTGTGCCGGCACGCGCACGGCCACACTGCCGAGCCCGGCCGTCACCGCATCGGGCACGATCGCATGACGCGGTAGCACCATCGTGAGCGGACCGGGCCAGAACCGGCGGGCGAGTGGCACCACGGATGCGGGAATGCGGGAGACCAGCGGTGCAAGCTCCTCGAGCGACGCGATGTGCACGATGAGCGGATCGCTGGCCGGACGCCCCTTCGCCGCAAAGATCCGGCCGACAGCCACGGGGTCGAGTGCGTGGGCACCCAGTCCGTACACAGTCTCGGTTGGGAACGCCACGAGCCCGCCGGCACGCAGGCATGTCGCGGCGCGCGCGATGCGGTGTGCGTCAGGCGTGAAGGGATCGACGACGAGCACTTCTGTGGCGGGCATGTCAGGTCAGGCGCGGTCGGTTACAGTTCGCGACCATGGTCACGCAGCCACTGGCGCGCCACGTGGTACTCGGGACAGGCTGCGGCGACCAGCGCCCAGTAGCGGGCCGAGTGATTCATCTGCTGCAGGTGCATGAGCTCATGAATCATCACGTAGTCACGCACCCAGTCGGGCATCCTGAGCAACCGCCAGTTCAGGCTGATCTGGCCATGCCGGCCGCACGATCCCCAGCGTGACCGCTGATTGCGAATGGTGACCCTCGTCACCGTCAGGGCATGAGCCTCGGCCAGCGTCCGAAGGCGAGATGGCAGTTCCACTCGTGCCCGTGCCATCAGCGCGCGCCGTTCGTCGACGGGAAGGGCCACCCGCGCCGTCAGCGTCGCCCGCTGCGTCTCGATCCACGCCTGGTGACGACCGGCGAACAGGGCCGCCTCCCGCTGTGAGCCACCTCTGGGAATGGTGACGCGCACCCGGCCGTCGGGTTCGACGCGCAGCAAATACCGACGCGCGCGACGATGACGCACGAAGAGGAACTGCACAGCGGCGGGCCCGGCCGGAGCGGGCGTCTCGTCCCGGAGGTAGGGGAGACCAAGCTGCATCGTCGAAAGAATAGCAGTAGTCTTACTCAGCGAGGATTCATGGAACGGCGCCAACTCTTTGTCGTCGCGGCGGCTGCCATCGGACTGGCGCCGATCGCGGCCTGGCTGTCCCGCCCAGGAGCGGTCAATTTCCCCATGAGCGATACCCCTTTCCCTGTGAAGAAGACTGACGACGAGTGGCGCGCGGAACTGACCTCGGAGCAGTACGAGGTACTGCGCGAGCATGGCACCGAGCGCGCGGGAGCCAGCCCCCTGAACAAAGAGAAACGCGCAGGGACCTTTGTCTGCGCCGCCTGCGGTCAGGCCCTCTTTGGGTCCGACACGAAGTTCGAGAGCGGCACGGGCTGGCCGAGTTTCTTCAAACCCATGGATGGCGCCGTCGGCACGACGGTGGACACCAGCTATTTCATGGTCCGGACCGAAGCCCATTGCGCCCGCTGCGGGGGGCATCTCGGGCATGTGTTCGAAGACGGCCCTCCGCCGACCGGCCTGCGCTACTGCATGAACGGCGCGGCCATGACCTTCAAGCCGCAGGCGTAGGAGGCCGGCGCTATGGCTGCGATCGGCAGACAGCGCGCCATTCTGACCGTCGCGCTGGCTATCGGCCTTGGCTATGCCTGGCTCAGCGGCGGGTTCATAGGGCTCGGGGCAGGCGATTCTGCCCCGTCCCAGCCGCCGGTAGCGGGAAGGCTCCTCGCCACGGCAACCTTTGCTACCGGTTGTTTCTGGTGCACCGAGGCTGACTTCGATGCGCTGGACGGTGTGGTCTCGACGACCTCAGGCTACACCGGAGG
>CANJYC010000226.1 GCA_947478985.1 Acidobacteriota bacterium
AAGTTTTGTGGGGAAATGTCAGGAAGATTGGCGGTGAGGCAGGGATTCGAACCCTGGGTACAACTTTAAGGTCGTACAACGGTTTAGCAAACCGCCGCTTTCGGCCACTCAGCCACCTCACCGCTCGGACTGCTAAGTATACGACACGGCCGGATTGGACGGCGGTCAGACCGCGCGACGTCGTCGCGCGGTCTCCCGGTCACACTCTCGCTCAGAACATCGATGGTCGTGGCCGGCCCTGAAAAGGCCGGGGCGGTGTCCCGCCTACGCGAACGGGTTCTCGTCGGCGGTGGGCCCGTAGATCGACGGCACCGGCACATCAAGCAACCGCAGGTATACCGCCAGCTGCCCGCGATGGTGATACCAGTGATTCAGCATGATGGCGCGGACGAGACCGATGCGCGGCATGGCCATGATGGTCTTGCCCCCGGCCGACATGCTCCACATTTCCATCATCTTCGCGTCGTCCCAGCTGTTGAGTGCCGCCTTGGCCTCGGCGACGCTCTTGTCGAGCGCGGCGAGCAGCTCCTTGGAAGATGCGGCCTCGGCCTGCTTGAACGCCGGTGGCGTGTCGATGTTCGCTTTCGCGAGATTCGCCACAGCTCCCGGGGTCTGCGCCACGTGGAGCCCCAGCTCACCGAGTGACATCGACTTGGCGGCCGGTCGCCAGGAGAACTTCGCCTCCGGCAGGCGTTCGAGCACACGTCGAGTGGTCGTGGCTTCCTGCTCGAGCTCCATGATCAGGGAATCAACAATACGCATGGTTCATGTCCTTTCAGGTCGTTGGTGAAGAGCGGTGCGCGCGTCTCAGTGCGCGGACAGCATCGTGTCGAGCCGGTCGAGGCAGCCGGTCCACCCCTTGAGGTGTTCGTTGCGATCGGCTTCGGCCGTAAAGCGTGTGTGTGTCAGGACGACCTCGGTGCCCTGCCCGCTTGGCAGGAACTCCACGGTCACGAGCGTGTCCGCGCTGGATTTACCCTCCCACGCCCAGGTAAAGGCGAGCCGGGTGGGCCTGGTCATCTCCTGATATTCCCCGACCACGATGTGTGAGGCGCCGCTCGTGTGGCGCATCTCGATCCGGTAGCCGCCACCCACGCGGGTGTCGAACCGGTGCACGACGACCGTATAGTCGGCCGAAGGACAAAACCATCTCGTCATGAGGTCCGGCGTCGTCCACGCGTCGTAGACGCGCGCGGGGGGCGCGGGGATGATGCGACGGACTTCGAGCGATTGCGCGGCCTGGGTGGTGACCATGCCTGTGCCTCAGAATTGGTGGGTTGAAAGAGACGATCGAGCGAGTCGAGCTGTTGTTCCCAGAAGGCCCGGTGCGTCCGCAGCCACGTTTCGGCCACCGCGAGGGCGGGTTCGGACAATCGACACGTGCGCACGCGGCCGGTCTTGATTGTCGTGACGAGTCCCGCGCGCTCGAGCGTCCGTACGTGTTTCATGAACGCCGGGAGGGACATCGCGTGGTCGGAGGCGAGCGCAGACACGGCTTCGTCGCCCTTTGTCAGCCGAGCGAGCACGGCGCGACGCACCGGGTCCGCCAGAGCGGCGAACGTCAAGTTCAGATTCGAACTGTGAACCACGCGGTTAACTATTGTTGACCCCTGCATGCGGTGTCAAGCGCGCGGATCAATTGACGGGGGGAGAGACCGCTGGGCGGGGCGGGGCATGGCAAGGCGAGATCGGGGCCGGGACTTCGTCCCGGCCCCCTTACGTGCGTGTCAGCAGCCGCAGCCGCCGCCACCTCCGCAGTCACATCCCCCGGGGCAGCAGCCGTCCACACTGAAATTCGTTGTCTGCATCATGTTGAGCTCCTTTCTCCCTCTAAGACGTCGGGGCACCGCATGCCTTACAGTCCGCGGGTCGGCGGGCAGGGAGCCGCTGCCGGCCCGGCGAAGGCCGGCATGGATGTGCACGTACACGCGTGACAGCCGTGGTCGGCGCAGGTGGTGCAGACGTCCCGCACCCGAACCTCGAGTGCCCGGCGGGCGCGATGCAGCCGTACGCCGGCGTTGTTCGAGGAGATCGCCGCTTCCTTCGCAAAATCCCCGAGGGTGACCCCGTCGAGGTCCACGCGCGTGATGGCGGCGGCGTATTCCGGCTTCAGCGTCGTCACAAGCGAGCGCACGCAGCCGCACACGACATCGAGGAGTTCCTCATCGGCGGGCGCCACGCGGTCGTCCGTCTCCGCCGCGTAGCGCTCGATCGCCCGCGACTCCACACCGGCCCGTCGGTAGTGGTCCACGATGGCATTGCGGAGCACGCGGTAGAACCAGGCGACAACCGATTCGCTGGTTTCAAGAGCAGGGGCTCTGGTCAGACCTCGCACGAACGCTTCCTGAAGGATGTCCTCCGCGATCTCGCGCGTGGGCACGCGCCGCGCGAGAAAGGACAGGAAGCGGCGGTGATTGTCGGCCAGGACCGCGGCGACGTCGGGAGCGGGATGTTGGGACTCCATATCTGATTAGACGCGCAGACTGCCCTGACATTACACCCGGTGGCGGCTAGTATTGACCCATGGGTGAAACCGCTCCTCGAGACGGCTCCGGCGCGACGACCAAGGTTGTGTATTGGCACCGGGAGCTGCCACCAATCGACGCTGAGTTGATGGCCGAGCACAGCGTCGAGGCCACGAGTGGCCGCGTGGACGGCACACTCAGCCACCGCGACGAGCTCTGGGACCGCTGCTACGGCGAGCTCATGGCCAACGTCGCCACACGACTGGCGCAGGAAGTGGAGCGCCTCGGCGGTCACTACGCGCACGTGCTCGACGAGTCGATCGACAGTCGCCGGGACGATGCGCTCCGGCAGGCCTGGCTGCACGGGAGCTTCACCTACATGCTCTACCGCCGGCCGTGACCGGCGTCACGGCGTTCTTCCTGTTCGACGTCGGCGAGGCCATCAACCTCGACCAGGTCCGCCGTGTCATCCAGACGACGAGTCCAAGCCGCCTCGCTTCGCGGTCGGCGATGCCGGCCTACGTGCAGTACCAGCAGCCGCCGCTCGCGGTTGGCGGAGACTCTGTCGGCATCGAGGGCGTGGCCGGTTTTCGCCTGCGCTTCAAGATCTTCGACTATGGCGTGGTCTCGGTCGCACTCAGCCGTTCGCTCCCGGACGACTGGCCGGAACTTATAGAGGCCGGACTCCAGGTGCAGGAGGATGCCGCGCTGCCGGCCGCGGCCGAGGCACGGTGCCGGGCGTTCGCCTCGCAGATTGCCTCTGCGATCACCACACCCCGCGATGCTTACCTGACCGAGGACTACTTCGTCTTCACGGTCACGGCGTCAGCCGGCGAGCCGGCAGAGCCGCTGATCGAGGCGCACGGCGACGACATCGCCCGGCTGCTCCGTGTGGAGCGCGACACACTGAGCCGGCAGGAGCGTGACGAGGTGCTTCGCCACCGCCTGTCCTATCTCGCACACGATGTCGTGGTCCCGACCTGGAACGCCGCCTTTGTCTACGACACCGAGGCCGGCGCCGCATCCGCGATTGAGATTCTGGAATTCGCCAACTCGCAGCTGCTCGAGTTCCGCTACTACGACGAGCTGCTCAACACGCAGCTGGGCGACATCTATCGGCAGCTGCAGACCCCGGCATGGTTGAAGGGGTGGGGCGGCCGCCGCTACACGCGCGCCGCGCAGCGCGTTCACTCGCTCTTCATCGACGTCAACACTCTCACGGACCGCACCGAGAACGCCCTCAAGTTCGTGGGCGAGGTCTACGCCGCGCGTTTGTTCGCGCTGGCCGCGGCGCGGCTCGGCCTCGACAACTGGAAGGCGAGCGTGCGCGAGAAGCTGAAGACGCTCGATGACATCTACCGGTTCGCGGTGGAACAGACGGCGATGGCGCGCGGCGAGTTCCTCGAGCTGGCCGTAGTCGGAATCCTGGTGTTCGAACTCGTGCTGTTCTTCATCGGCATCATGAAATAATCGCCGCGTGGTACCCCGCGTCCGCTTCGCTCCTTCCCCGACTGGTTACCTGCACGTCGGCGGCGCCAGAACCGCGCTCTTCAACTGGCTCTACGCGCGTCGCCACGGCGGGGTGTTCGTGCTGCGCGTCGAAGACACCGACGTCGAGCGATCGTCCACCGACATGGTCTCCGGTATCCTCGAAGGCCTCCGCTGGCTCGGCCTCAACTGGGACGAGGGGCCTGACGT
>CANJYC010000227.1 GCA_947478985.1 Acidobacteriota bacterium
GCTGTATGTGGTGCGGGCCACCGGCGAACTGGAGGTCACCGGCCACCGGATTGCTAATGCGGACGCGGCTCAGACCGCCCCCGATTCGGAGGCACGGAGCCGGATGGTCTGCACCGTGAAGTCCGGGGCGCAGGTGCACGGCGCACTCTGGCTGACATCTGCCGTCGAGCAGGCGTTCACGGACAGCCACCAGGTGCTCACCGACAGCGTGGCAGACATCTTCTCGCTGGCACTGCACCAGGACAGGATCCGCGGCACGGAGCGGCTGCGCCGGGAGCGCCTCGAAAGTCTCGAGCGTCTCCTCCATACGATGGCCGAATCGCTCGATATCCGGCAGGTCTTCTCCGATGTCTCCGAGGTGGTCCGAGGAGGATTGCCGCACGATGTCCTGGCGATGACGTCGTGGGGTGAGGATCGGGCATCGTTCCGCGTGTACGCATTGGCCGGCGCCACGGTCACGGACCCGTCGTTCTGGGAGCCAACCACCTTGGCTGGCGACGACCGCGGGCTGCTGCATCCCGACAGCTATGTCGTCCGAGATGTCCTTACCGACATCCCGCCGGACAGTGTCCGCGCGAAACTGTTCGGCATGCTCGGCGTGCGGAGCGCACTCCGGCTGGCCATTCCGCTCGGAAGCGGTGTCTTCGGCTCGCTCTTTTTTCTGGCCTATGCTCCCGAGGCCTTCAGCGACGACGACGTCATGTTCGGCCGGCGTGTGGCGCATCATCTTGCGCTCGCCATTTCCCACCAGCACCTCGCGGACGCCGCGAGGCGTGACGTTGAATCGCGCGAAACCGCGGCACGGCTGGAGGCCCAGGTGGCCACCCTGACGCGTGAACTGGAGGCGCAGACCGGCCACCGCCGCGTGATCGGTCACTCCCGTCTGTGGAAGGACGTGCTCACGCAGGCGGCACGCGTGGCGCAGACCGAAACCACCGTGCTGCTGACCGGCGAGTCCGGCACCGGCAAGGAAGTGATCGCACGTTTCATCCACCATGGGTCGCGGCGCAGCCATGGACCGTTCATTCCCATCAATTGCGCGGCGTTACCGGATCAGCTGCTCGAGTCGGAACTCTTCGGCCATGAACGCGGCGCGTTCACCGGCGCTGTCGCGGCCAAGCCGGGGCGAATCGAACAGGCCAACGGCGGCGTGCTCTTCCTCGACGAAATCGGCGAGATGGCGCCGACCGTTCAGGCCAAGATGTTGCGCGTGCTTGAGGAGCGGGAATTCATGCGGCTCGGGGGCACGAAGACGCAGCGCGTCGACACCCGGCTGATTGCCGCCACCAACCGCGACCTGCACTCGGCCATGCGCCGCGGCGAGTTCCGCGAGGACCTCTACTATCGGCTGAGCGTCTTCGAGATTGCCTTGCCGCCCCTTCGCGATCGGCGCGAGGACATCCTCGAGCTGGCAGACTCATTTCTGCAGGAACTCGGTGAAAGCGTCGGCCGGCCCGCGTCCGGCATCTCGCGCGATGCGCGCGATCAGCTCACGGCCTACTCGTGGCCTGGCAATGTGCGCGAGCTCAGGAACGCGATCGAGCGTGCCGTCATCCTTGCCGACGGCGGCTACATCCGCAGCGAGCATCTCCCGGTAACGCCGATGCGGACCGCCATCGGCGGGCCCGATGCCACGGGGCCGTCGTCGTTTCCAGCGGGTGGCGTTAACCTAGAAGCGATCGAACGCTCGCTGGTGATGAAAGCACTGACACAGGCTCGCCACAACAAGACACGGGCGGCCAAACTGCTTGGCCTCACGCGAGCACAGTTGTATTCGCGCATCGACAAGTACGGCCTGACCGAGACCGAATCGTGACGCCCAGACGTATCCGACGCGTAGTCGCCCTCACGATCGGCATTCTGGTGTTCCTGGTCCTTGCGGGTGCCACCTATCAGGGCGTCGCCACGGCGCTCGAACGTCGGCGTTTCCCGCATCCGGGCCAGCTCACTGATGTCGGCGGTCATCAGCTCCACCTCTATTGCACCGGTGAGGGCAGTCCCACCGTCGTGCTCGAAGCACCAGCCGCCGGCATGTCGGCCTCGTGGGCCTGGGTGCAGCAGGCCGTGGCCACGACCACCCGCGTGTGCAGCTATGACCGGGCCGGACTGGGATGGAGCGAAGCCGGCGATGGCGCCTTCGCGGCCGACGCGGTGCCCGGGCAGTTGCGGTCCTTGCTCACCACCGCCGGCGAACGCCCGCCCTACATCATCGCGGGCCAGGGGCTCGGGGCCGCGCTCGCCCGGCTTGAGGCTGAGCAATTCGGTGCTGACGTGATCGGACTTGTGCTGATCGATCCGCCAGGCGTACAGGCGGTATCCGGGGCCAGACTCGTCACGTGGTCTCCCTGGCTGGCCAGAATCGGACTCCTGCGCATCAGCGGCATGCTGTCAGATCGGGCGGCCGGGCTGCCGCAGCCGCTGGGCGAAGCGTTTACGGCATTTCTCAACCGGCCCGATCACCTGGCGCGCGCCTCCATCGAGTTGTCTCACTGGGATCACGTGGCTGCACGGTCGGTACAGGTCCCGCTGCCGCCTGGGCTGCCCGTCGTGGAAGTCCACATCATGGGTGACCAGCGCGTCGCGTTCCTCTCGACGGCCGAGACGTCAGCGCCCGCGATCGCCGCCGTGCGGGGAGCCGTCGAAGCGGCACGAAGGCACGACTGATGTCAGGACTGTTTGGAAAGATCGCTGCCGCAACGGGGCTGCTCGACAGGCTGCGCGCGTCCTGGAAGCAGGATCTGCGCGCCGGAATCTCCCCCCTCCGCGACGACCTGGCTCGCCTGACGGATCGGATCGAATCGCTCCAGTCCCAGATAGCGGCCCTGCAGGAGGGCGTGGCGCATGGCGAACGCGCCGAGCGCCTGGCCCGGCAGATCCGGCTGACGATGCGCCTCAATGAGAAGCACATCAATCTGCTGGCAGAATTGCCGTCGCTCCTCGACGCACCAGCGATCGTCGCGCACGTCCGACAGGCCATTCTCAACGCCCCGCTGAACACCGATCCTTATCCGCACATCGTGGTTGAGGAACTCCTGCCCCCGTCGTTCTATCGCATGCTGCTCAAGGCGATCCCGCCGGCGGAGTTTTTCGGGGACCGCGATCCGATCAAGCAGAATCTCCGCATCCCGTTCGACGACGGGCCGGCGTTGACCGAGCGCGTCTGGGCGTTCATGGATGCGGTCGTGGCACGCGAAGGGATCCGGCCGGCTGTGATGGAGCGGTTCCGCGAGCCGCTGCGCGAACGGTGGGACACGCTCCTGGGCGTTGAGTTCCGCGAGCGCGCTGCGGCCCTGCCACAGGCGATTTCCGGCGGGCGCGTCATGTTGCGTCGGCCGGGCTACTATCTCGCCCCGCACCGCGACCCGAAACGCGCCATGGTGACCTGCCTCATGTATCTGGCCAGTCGTCATACACATGACACCTACGGGACCGAGATCTATCGCGTCCACAACGATCGCGAGTCACCGGTCACGCGGACCTACTACCCCGAGCAGGACGGTGCGCGCTGTGAGCTGGTCAAGGTCGTGCCGAACCGGCCGAACTCCATCCTCATCTTCCTGAACTCGCATGGCGCCCATGGCGCCCGCATCCCCGCCGACGCGCCGGCCGAAACGGAGCGGTACGCGTACCAGTTCTATATCGGGCCTGAGCAGTCAGCGCTCGACGTGCTGATTGATGAACTCCCGCCCGATCGTGCGGCGATGTGGCGGTCGAAGGACAGCTGAGACGGACGCGAATCGCGCGGCGAACGCCGGACGGGAACGATGGTAGCGTGACCGCATGAAGAGTGCCCTCATCGCCTGCGGGATCTGTCTCTGGCTGACGGCCCCGGCGCTGGCGCAGCGCCTCCCGGGCACCGTCCTGCCCGTTCACTACGCACTCTGGTTCGCCCCTGACCTCCGGGCGAACAACTTTCGCGGACACGAAACGATCCGCGTCCGGCTCACGGCGTCTTCACGCGCCATCACGCTCAACGCGGCTGAACTCACGTTCGCGGACGTCAGCATCAGCGCGGGCGGACGCACACAGTCGGCGATCGTCCGCCTTGACGACGCCGCCGAAACCGCAACGCTGACCGTCCCCCTGCCCTTGCCTGCGGGCACCGCCACGATCGATATCGCCTTCGCCGGCGTGCTCAACGACAAGCTTCGTGGTTTCTA
>CANJYC010000228.1 GCA_947478985.1 Acidobacteriota bacterium
GCCAAGTTTCGCTTGGTCCGTTACGCCATTAACGAGGCCAAGTAAATGTCCACTCTGAGTTCCGCGATAACGGCCAGTGCCAGCGCGCTCAACGCAGAGCGGACACGCATCGAAGTGGCCGTGTCGAACATGGCGAATGCCGAGTCAACTCGGAGCGCCGACGGCGGGCCGTATCGCCGCCGGGATGTGCTGCTGTCATCTGACCCCGTCGCTTCATTTGATTCCGCGCTCGGACAAGCCAGTGCCACCGGCGTCAAGGTCGCGGGGATCGTGCAGGACATGACGCCATTCCGCAAGAACTACGAACCGACGCACCCGGATGCCGACCAGGACGGCTTTGTGTCGCTGCCGAACATCGATTCCTCGGAAGAAATGGTCGACATGCTGGGCGCCGCGCGGGCCTATCAGGCCAACCTCGCGGCGATTGGTCTGATTAAAGAGATGGTCGCCAAGGCCCTCGAACTCGGAAAGTAGCGCATGCCTATTGATCTCGCGAGTCTCACCGGTGTTAGCGGCAGCGGCTTGTCCCGTGGCTCGGCCTCGGCCGTCACGGGCGCCTCCAGCGGCGGCGGATTCGCCGAACAGCTGGGACAGCTCATTTCAGGCGTGGAGGAGTCGTCGAGCGACGCCAACGAGGCCGTCGCCGGCATGGTCGACAAGACTGGCGACGTGCACGACGCGATGATCGCGCTGCAGCGTGCTGAGATGTCGCTGCAGCTCACTGTGCAGGTCCGCAACAAGCTGGTGACGGCCTACAACGACATCATGCGGATGCCGGTGTGAGCGGGGCAGCAGGCAGTAGACAGTAGGCAGCAGGGAGCCCTTCTTCCAGGAGACAGGCCAGCACATCGTGGATCCTCAGCAGTTGTTCGCGCGCTTCAAGGCGCTCACCTCGTCGTTCAGTACCACGCAGCTGGTCACGCTGGTGGGGGCCTTCGTTCTGGTCGCCGGCATCGTCGGCGGCTCGGCCTGGTGGCTCAACGCCCCGAACTACGTCCTGCTCTTCTCCGACATGGACGCCGAGTCGGCCGGTCAGGTGATCACGCGGCTCAAGTCCTTGAAAGTCCCCTACCAGCTCGACGAGGGCGGGCGGGGCATTCGCGTGCCGTCGACGCGCGTCGATGAGCTCAGGATCGACCTGTCGTCGCAGAACCTGCCAGCCTCCGGCCGCGTCGGCTTCGAACTCTTCGACCGCACGCAGTTCGGTGCCACGCAGTTCCTCGAGCAGATCAATTACCGACGCGCACTCGAAGGGGAGATCGCGCGCACCATCAGTTCCATTCAGGAAGTCGCGACGGCCCGCGTCCACATCGCGATGGGCAAAGACTCGCTGTTCGGCGAGCCGAGCCCGGCCAAGGCCTCTGTCGTGCTTCGGCTGCGGGGGTCGCGGCAGCCGTCGGCTGCGACCATCGCCGGTATCGGGAACCTCGTGGCGTCGAGCGTCGAGGGGCTTCGGCCCGAGGCCGTCGTCATTCTCGACAGCTTCGGCCGACCGCTGGCCCGACCGGAGGGTGACGCCAACGACCCGCGCGGAGCAGCAGCCATGGAACGGCAGCAGCGTATCGAACGTGACATGGCGGCACGCGTCGTGGCACTGCTCGAACCTGTGGTCGGTCCGGACCGCGTGCGCGTGAACGTGGCGGTGACGCTCGATGCCGAGACTCGCGAAGAGACCGAAGAGCGCTGGGATCCGAATACCGTCGTCCGGAGCCGGCAGCTCACTGCCGACCAGTCTGGTGGCGGCGGGCTCGCCATGGCGGCGGGTTCACGCGGAAACACCGCGCCCCCGCCGGCCGACGGCAAGGCGCCGGCAGCGCCGCAGCAGGTCATGGGCAGCACCGGCCCGTCACGCAGCGCCGAGACCACCAACTATGAGGTCAGCCGCACAACCAGACACGTGATCGCGCCTCCAGGCGACGTGACCAGGCTGTCGGTGGCCGTCATCCTCGATGATGACCAGGTGTCGAAGAAGAACGCGGACGGCAGCACGGGCGTGGCGCGGAAGCCACGCAGTCGGGATGAACTGCAGAAGATTCAGGGGCTTGTGGCCGCGGCGGTGGGACTTGAGGCCACCCGTGGAGACAAGCTGACGGTTGAGAATGTCGCGTTTGACGAGCCGGTGACCGAGGAAGGCCCGCCGCCGACGATGCTGGAGAAGATTACGCCCGCCGTGTGGGAGGGGAGCCGCATCGCGATGGTGGGACTGGTCGGGCTGTTCGCGCTCATGATGATCGTCCGTCCGATGATGCGGAAGGCCGGCGTGGCTCCTGCCGCCAAGTCTGAAGCGCTCGCTGCCGCCGTGAGTGCTCCCCAGATTCCGATGGTGGCAACCGCGTCCGGTCCCAAGACGGTTGCCGACCTGGAGAGTGAAATCGACGCGGAATTGAATGCCCTGTCGGCACAGTACTCCGAGAACAGACGGTTGCCGGTGCTGACACGACGCGTGAGTGCGGTGACCGTGAACGAGCCCGAGAACGTGGCGAAGCTACTGCGGTCGTGGATCGCGGACGAGGCCCGCTGATGGCCGTCAGACAGGCGCTCTCCGGTCTTCGCAAGGCCGCCATCGTGACGCTACTGATCGGAGAGGACGCGACCTCCGAGGTGTTCCGCTTCCTGTCCGAGGAGGAGATCGAGCGGCTGGCACGCGAGATGACGATGCTGGGTCAGGTCGAGGCCTCCGTCAGCGAGAGCACGCTCGAGGAGTTCCACAACACGCTCGTCGCCAATGAATTCATCACCAAGGGTGACCTGAGCAACGCGCGACGTCTGCTGGTGCGGACGCTGGGAGAAGAGGGCGGACGCCGCGTCATCGACCGGATTCTCAAGACGCTCAACACCACCGCCGGCTTCGCGTCGCTCGAAAAGGCCGACCCGGAACAGTTGTCGAAGTTCATCCTGGGCGAGCATCCGCAGACGATCGCGCTTATTCTTGCCCACCTGAATTCGCGGAGCGCTGCCGAACTCATCACCCTCCTGCCCGATGACATGCGCGTCGAGGTCATCACGCGCATGGCGGTACTCGAGGACATCGCACCGGACGTGGTGGCGCGAATTTCCACGGTCATCGAGCAGCGCCTGAGCACGCTGAGCGGCCCGACGCGTGAACAGCACGGTGGTGTGCGCGCGGTCGCGGAACTCTTCAATCGCCTGGAGCGCACCATCAGCGCGCCAGTGCTCGAATCCATCGAGACGCGCCGGCCGGACCTGGCCGTCTCCATCCGCAACCTGATGTTCGTGTTCGACGACCTCGCCAGCGTTGACGACACCGGCATCCGCGAAATCGTCCAGCGCGCGGACAAGAAGGGCCTCACGCTGGCGCTCAAGGGCGCCAGTGAAGAGATCCGGATGCGCTTCTTTAACAACATGTCAAAACGTGCGGTCGACATGCTGAAGGAGGAGATGGAGGTGCTCGGCGCCGTCCGCCTTCGCGAGGTGGAGAAAGCGCAGCAGGACATCGTGGCCGTGGCCCGGAAGCTCGAAGAGGAAGGCCTCATCGTGACAGGCGCGGCGTCTGGAGAGGCCTATGTCATCTAGGGCCCGCCGGGTTGCGTCGAATGCCGTCGTGACGGCATTCCGGTGGGGTGGCGACAACTCGTGGCAGGAGCCCGCGGCTCAGAGCCACGAGCCCCAGTTCGATCAGGCCGCTCACGATGCCCATCTCGCCGCGCTCGAGCGGGACGCCTTCGCCAAGGGGTATCAGCAAGGGGAACATGCGGGCGCCGATGCGGCCAGCCAGCGCGGCGAGGCCATGCTCTACCGCCTGACCCAGACGCTCGAGGAACTCACGCAGGTGCGAGCGCAGATGATTCAGCAGACGGAGCGGCAGATGGTGCAGCTGGCCCTGGCGGTCGCGCGCCGCATCGTCCACCGCGAGGTCTCGCTCGACGCGGACCTTCTGATTGCGATGGCCCGGGTCGCGCTCGAGCGGCTGGGCGAGACGGCGCACGTCAAGGTGCGACTCCACCCGGATGACTATGAAGGTGCCGGTGCCGATCGGGTGGCGCAGCTTGCGGGCAGCAACGTCATGATTCTGGCCGATGCGCATCTGAGCCGTGGCGGCTGCCGCATCGAATCGGACATGGGCATGCTCGATGTCGGCGTCGATGCTCAGCTGCAGGAAA
>CANJYC010000229.1 GCA_947478985.1 Acidobacteriota bacterium
GCCAGCGCGATCTGCTGATTCTCAATCCCGGGTATCCCGATCCCGCCGCCGGCGCGTCATCGATCGTGCTGCCCGGTGGCCGCGTGCAGGCAGCACCAGGGCTAGGTCTCCCGTACGTGCATCAGGCGTCGATCGGCATCGAGCACCCGTTCACGCAGACATTGAACGTGCAGGCGTCGTATCAGTTCATGCGAGGGCGCAACCAGCTGCGTGCGATCAACATCAATGCACCAGATGCGTTCGGCATACGGCCCGAGCCTGGCATCGGCACCGTGACGCAAATCGAGTCAACCGGCCGGTCGATGAGCGATCGGCTGAGCGTCAACCTGAACTACCGTGTGCCGGCGCGCCGCATCTTCATGAACGTGGGCTACACGCTGGCCAATGTGAAGAACATGGGAGACGGGGCATTGTCGCTGCCGGCGAACAGCTTCGACCCCAATGCGGAGTGGGGCCCTGCGGCGCAGGACGTGCGGCACCGCCTCAATGCGATGGTGAACGTCCCGCTCCCTGCCGGGTTGCGCGCGAGCATCAACACCAGCGCCTCCTCGGCCGCGCCGTACACCATCACCACCGGGCGCGACAACAACGGCGATGGCGTGAGCAACGATCGTCCTGCGGGTGTCGGCCGGAATAGTGCGCGCGGCAGCGGGCGGTTTGAGGTCAATACGCGCGTGTCCAGAGGTGTGAGTTTTGGTGGCGCGCGTGGCGGCCAGGCGGGCGGCGACCGCGGCGGTCAGGCCGCCATTCCAGAAGGTCCAGGCGGCGCTCCGCCCTTGGCGCTGGCTGGCGGTCAGCAGATCGGCATCGGCGGGCCGGGCCCGGGCGGAGGTGGTCCTGGGCCAGGCGGTGGCGGCGTGGGCCCGGGCGGCAACGGTACGAATCAGCGCTACAGCGTCGAGTTCTACGCCCAAGGGTTCAACCTGCTCAACAGGACGAACTTCGGCACCTACAGCGGAAACCTGCTCTCGCCTTTCTTCGGACGCCCGACGTCGTCATCACAGGCTCGCCGAATTGAACTCGGTCTGCAGTTCCGCTTCTAACGCCTGCGGCGGGCATGTCGCCTGCCTTCCACTGCCTACCGCCCACTGCCTGCTGCCTACTAAGATGTCCCGGTGAAGATCACCGTCATTGGAGCGGGCGTTGTGGGCCTGTCTGTGGCCTACGAGCTGGCTTCGCGGGGTGCAACCGTCGGAATCGTGGATGCCCGCGGCGTCGCCCTTGGCGCGACCCATGCCACGGCCGGGATGCTCGCTCCCCACATCGAGGCCCACTCGGACGCGCTCCTCACGCTCGGCGTCAGCGGTCTCGCACTCTACGACGACTTCATCGCGCGACTACGGCACGATGCACAGCAGGCGATTGACTACCGCCGCACCGGCACGCTGCAGGTTGGTCGTAGCGCTGCGGAGGCGCAGGCACTTCGCGAAGCCAGTCAACGGCTGACGGCGCGCCGGACCCCGCACGCGCTGCTCGATGCGGCTGGGGCACGCCTGATGGAGCCGGCGCTCGGGGACGTCGCTGGTGCGCTCCATATCCCCGAGCACGGATATGTGGCCGTCCCCGGAATGGTCTCCGCGCTCGTCGCCGCGCTGGCCAGGCGCCAGGTGGCGGTATCGAGAGCACAGGTCACCGACCCCACGTCGCTTGATGCCGACGCCATCGTGATCGCCGCCGGAAGCTGGATCGGCGATCTGCTGCCGCCAGGCCCGACGGTTCCAGTTCGGCCAATCCGTGGTCAGTTGCTCCATCTGCGTCTGGGGCGTCCGCCGGCCTCCCGCGTGCTCTGGGGTGAACGGTGCTACATCGTCCCGTGGCAGGACGGTTCGGTCCTCGTGGGTGCGACGACGGAAGACGTTGGCTTCGACGAGACGCCGACGGTTGCGGGCGTCCGGGAACTGCTCGATGCGGCGACGGAACTCCTGCCTGAACTGGCGACGGCGAGCTTTCACGAGGTCCGCGCCGGTCTGCGGCCGGCCACGGCGGACGAGTTGCCGATCATCGGCCAGTCGGCCACAATGCGGCGCGTGTTCTACGCCACCGGCCACTACCGCAGCGGCGTGCTGCTGTCGCCGTTCACCGCGGGCGCCATCGGCGACCTCATCCTCGAGGGCCGTGCCCGACCTGAATTGGAGCTGGTGCGTCCGGACCGTTTTGGCCTGTGAAGCTCAAGAAGCACTACACATCGCGGGAAGTGGCGGCGCTGACCGGTCTTACCGCGCGCCAGCTCCAGTGGTGGGATGCACGCCGGCTGTTCGCATCGGCCATCGCCTCACACCGCACAGAGGCTGGCGGCTTCACCGAGCGGCGCTACACGACGCTCGACGTGCTGGAACTGCAGGTGCTTGCCGATCTGCGTCGTCGAGGTTTTTCCATTCCGCGGCTCCGTCGGCTGCTGTCGACGCTGCGCGACGTGTTCCGCGTGCGGCTCTATGAAGCGATTGGTGACGGCGGTCCGCTGACGCTGCTGATTGGGGGCGATCAGCTCTACGCGCGCACCGAGGACGGCCAGCTGTATAACCTGGATTCACCGACGCAGGCGATGTTGATGGTAGGGGAAGAGCTGTCGATGCGGCCGCTCGTGGCACGCGAGCGGAAGAAGCGTGTCAGCGGATTGGAAAGATCTTCTCGACGTCGTCTGCCGGACGGGGGATGACGTGCACGCCGATGAGCTCGCCGACCCGGCGGGCCGCGGCGGCACCGGCGTCGGTTGCGGCCTTCACCGAACCGACATCACCCCGGACGATGGCCGTGACCAGGCCGGCATCCACCTTCTGCCAGCTGACGAGCGTGACATTTGCCGTTTTCAGCATGGCGTCGGCCGCCTCAATCATGCCGATGAGGCCGCGCGTTTCGATCATGCCGAGCGCGTCGCCGATGTCGACCTTGTCTGCCACGGGCGCTATCTTACTCCAACGAGATGCTCACCGTGCGCTACCACCCCTCGCGCTGCCGAAGGGCGGTGATGTGGGCGACGTGATGCTTCGAGTGCCAGGCATACAGCTGCACCTGGTGGTCGAGGGTCTGCGCCTTCCCGAGCCCCGGGTGGAAGAAGGTGCGCTCGAATTGCGCGGCCGTCACCTCCTCGTAGACAGCACACCAGCGTGCGTGCACGTTGTCGAGAATGGCCAGTGAAATCTCGACCGGCAGCCTCGCGTCAGCGAGCGCCGACCAGGCCTTTTCCTCGTACGGCTTGATCGTCGGCGTGTCCTCGGTGAGCGCGAGCTTCAGGCGGATGAAGCCGTTCATGTGGCTGTCGGCGACATGGTGCACGACCTGACGCACGTTCCATCCGCCCGGGCGATAGGCGGTGTCGAGCTGCGCGTCGCTGAGGCCCGCGACCGCGTCCCGCATTCTGCGCGGGAGCGCTGCAATGTCCGCGACGGCGGTCTGCCGGACGGCTGACGAGCTCGGGGCGGCGGGTGTGAACGGGCCGATGGGAAACCGAAGGTCGGTGATGGAAGCCATGCCTGGTTGTACACCGTGAGCGACGGTGAGCAGCAGCAGTACAATGCCTGCACTCGTGTCGACTCGCCTCGTACCTGCCGAAGGCTCCCTGCTCAATCGCATTCTCGATGAGACCTACCCGGTCTGGAACGAGGGGCTCACGCGTGAGGCCTATGGGAAGTGGAACGCCGCGCAGCAGCGCACGCCGTGGGGGAGTGAGCACCTCCGCCGGTTTGCGCTCATAGACGCGGCCGGGACGCTCCTGGCCTCAGCGAAGCGGTATCGCTTCGCCGCCCGCCTGCACGGTCGCGACGTGCAGATGGCTGGCCTGGGTGCCGTGTTCACGCCGATCGAACTGCGCGGTCGTGGCCACGCCAGCCAGCTAATCGAGCAGCTCCTCGCGCAGGAGCAGCGCGACGGCGTGGCGATGGCGGGTCTGTTTTCCCAGATTGGCGAGGACTACTACCGGCGGCTCGGCTTCTCGCTCGTGCCGCTCACCGAGGTGGACGTCGAGGTCACGGTCACGAAGAAAGGCTCACCCGCGATGCTCGTGCGCGCCGGTGACGAGCGCGATCTGCCCGATCTGGCGAAGATGCACGTCATCCGCTCGGCGTCCGCACCCTTCGCACTGCACCGAGATCC
>CANJYC010000230.1 GCA_947478985.1 Acidobacteriota bacterium
ACCGGCGTGAAGGCGGCGGCGTTTGCCGCGTTCGCGCGCGTGTTCCTCTCGGCCTTCGAGCCGTTCAGCGCGAGCTGGACGCCGGTCATCTGGGTGCTCGCGGCGGCCACGATGATTCTCGGGACGTTTGTGGGCGTGGCGCAGAGCAATCTCAAGCGGATGCTCGCGTACTCGAGCATCGCCCACGGCGGCTACCTCCTGGTTGGCCTGGTGGCCGCAAACCAGGTGGGCAAGTCGGCCATCCTGTTCTACCTGCTTGCCTATGCCGTGACCAATCTCGCCGCCTTCGGCGTGATCGCGCTGGTCGGCTCACGCGAGCGCGGTAACGACGAACTGCGCGACTTCGCCGGCCTGTGGCACACCCACCCCGCGCTGGCAGCGCTGATGACGGTGTCCCTGCTGTCGCTCGGCGGGCTGCCACCGACCGCCGGGTTCATCGGCAAGTGGTACATCTTCAGCGCCGCCGTGAGCGCCGGGTACTACTGGCTCGCCATCATCGGCGTGCTGACGAGCGTGGTCTCGGTCTTCTTCTACCTGCGTGTCGTCGTGATGATGTACATGACCGAACGCGACGGGACTCCGGTTCCGGCGCCGGTCACCGGCATGGGCATGGCCGCGCTGGTCCTGGCCGTTATCGCGATCTTCTATCTCGGGATCCTGCCGACCGCGGTGCTCAATTTCGCCACCGCATCAATCGCCACCATCTTCTGACGTCCTGGGCGACGGCCTCGCCCATGGACCACGAAGGGTAGACCGCAGACAATGGTTCCGTCGTGTCTGAAGACATTGATCGCGAACTCCTGCTCCTCGAATCGGAGCTGAAGCGGCTCGAGGCGGAATACAACATGTTCTTCGCCGGGCGACTGCCGCGCCCGCCGTGGGAAACGCGCAGCCGGGTCGAGAGCATCGTCAAGCGGCTGGACCGCGGCCAGCTGGCCAACTACGCTGCCCGCTTCCGGTTTTCCACCCTGCAGGCGCGCTACGCCACGTTCATTGACCTCTGGGACCGAGGCCTGCGCGCACGCGAGGAAGGACGCCCAGGCCCCTTCGCGCACCTGACGCGACCGGCGGCGCCCGCTCCCGCCGCCCGTCCGGCCGATCGCATCCTCCACGTCGCCAGCTTCGAGGACCCCGTGAGGGAAATCGAGAAGCTCCAGGACCTGCACGAGAGTCTGACCGACGCGCGGCGCGAAGCGGGCCAGGATGCGATCCCGTTCCACAAGTTTGCCGAGCTCGTGCGGTCGCAGGTCTCGGCGTTGAAAGAGAAGGGCAGTGCGGAGGTGGCGTTCCGCGTGGCGATCAAGAACGGGAAGGTCGCCTTCACGGCGAGACCACTCAAGGGCCTGCCGCGCGAGTGACCGCCATGTCAGCAGTAGCGGCGGTCGAGTGTGTCTGTCAGAATATTCCGAGCGTGGGGCGGGCGGTGTCGGCTGAAGAGAGCCCGGCGCCGAAGACGGCGCCGGGCAGGTCGGAGGTGGCTCTAGGCGGGTTTGGTGACGTTCCCTGCTTGCGGACCCTTTGGACCGTCGACGATCTCGAATTCGACCGCCTGACCTTCTTCCAGTGACCGGAAGCCGTTGCCACTGATCGCGGAGTAGTGGACGAACACGTCGCTCCCACCCTCGCGCTCAATGAACCCGTAGCCCTTGGCGTTATTGAACCACTTGACCTTGCCTGTAATACGCATCGTTCTTCTTCCCTACTTGCCAAAGCGGCATGCCCCAAGACATCGGGCGTGCCGGATCGCGTGTTGCCCGAGTCAGTCGATGACGGTCGGGGCACAAAAAAAGGCCGCGAGTGCTGCTGCGGCCTCGACTACAACGTTCAGGGAACGCCCCTCAACGCAGCGCTATCCTATGCGCCCGTTTACACGGGTGTCAAGCACCCGTAACCCTTCCAAACGCACGTCTTTACACAGGGTAGAACCCGTTTCCCATGCCTCGAGCTCTTCTCAGCGTTTCTGACAAGTCCGGCGTCGTCGAGTTTGCGCGCGGCCTTGCCGCCCGCGGATTCGATCTGGTGTCGACCGGCGGCACCGCCAAGGCCCTGCAGCAGGCCGGCCTGACGGTCATTGGCATCTCCGAGGTGACCGGCTTCCCGGAAATGATGGATGGCCGCGTGAAGACGCTGCACCCGCTGGTGCACGGCGGCATCCTCGCCCGGCGCGGCCGCGCCGACGATCTCGCGTCCGCGGCGCAGCATGGGATCACCCTCATCGACATGGTCGTCGTGAATCTCTATCCGTTCGTCGCGGCGGCCGCGAATCCCGCGACGCCCTTCGCCGCGCTCATCGAGGAGATCGACATCGGCGGTCCGAGCCTGTTGCGTGCCGCCGCCAAGAACTTCGAGGACGTGCTCGTCGTCGTCTCGCCGGGTGATTACGAGGCGGTACTTGGGCAGCTCGACCGCAGCGGCGGGCCAAGTCAGGCGTTCCGATTCGACCTGGCCCGCAAGGCGTTCGGGCACACCGGCAGTTACGACACCGCCATCGCCGCGACGCTCGAGACCGTGACCGCAGGAGATGAAGGCTTCACGCGCGCCGCGCCGTCCGGCGCCCCGTCATCGCTGACCCTTTCGCTGCGCAAAGTGAGGGACCTGCGCTACGGCGAGAACCCGCACCAGCGCGCCGCTTTCTACGAGGGGTTCGGCTCGCACCCCGGCTTCGAGGTAATGCAGGGGAAGGAACTGTCCTACACGAACCTGCTGGACCTGGATGCCGCCGCGCGGATCGCAATGGAATTCACGGAGCCCGCGGCCGTGGTGATCAAGCACACCAACCCGTGCGGGGCGGCCACCGGCACGAGCGCGGCCGATGCCTACGTCCGCGCGCGCGAGGCCGATGCCCGTTCGGCGTTCGGCGGGATCATCGGCCTCAATCGTCCCGTCGACGCCGCGACGGCGCGCGCGATCGTGTCGACCTTCATCGAAGCGGTGATCGCGCCGTCGGTGGAACCTGACGCGCAGGCCATTCTTGCCGGCAAGGCGAACATGCGCGTGGTCGTGCCGCGCGGATCGGTGTCGGGTGCGGCCAGCGGCACAAACGACGACCTCGAGGTGCGCTCGATTGTCGGTGGCGTGCTGGTGCAGGCACGCGACGTCGTCCGCGAGGCGCACGACGCGTGGCCGGCTGGTGACTTGAAGGTGGTCACCAAACGCCAGCCGACCGCCGAGGAGTGGCAGGCGCTACGCTTCGCGTGGCGCATCTGCGCGCACGTGAAGTCGAACACGGTGCTGTTCACCGGCCCGGATCACACCATCGCGATTGGTGCCGGGCAGATGAGCCGGGTCGATGCCGTACAGGTGGCGACGATGAAGGCTGCGGCCATTGGACCGGACGCGCTGAAGGGTTCGGTTGCGGCGTCGGACGCCTTCTTCCCCTTCCGCGACGGCCTTGATGCGGTCGCCGCGGCGGGCGCCACAGCCGTAGTGCAGCCCGGCGGGTCGGTGCGCGATCAGGAAGTGATCGCCGCGGCCGACGAGCACGGGCTGGCGATGGTGTTCACGGGCCGGAGGCACTTCCGGCACTAGGGAGTCGGCGCGCCCGCCTCGACTATGCACCAGCACGTTGCAAAATTACGGCTCGCGGGTGGCGCTGGACGGGGCGCCCCGCCCGCGCCGCAGGCCCGACAGGGCCGAGCACGGGTGGGGCTGTCCAGCGACAGGACCCGCTACGCGGAATTTTGCAGGGTGCTCTAGCCGAAGGCGGCCAGCGCCACCCGCGAGCCGTAATTTCGCAATGCGTTCTAGCGGAACGACGCGAGCAGTTCGGATTCGGTGAGCACGGCAGGCCCGAACTTCGAGACCGAGATCCCCGCGGCTTCGTTGGCGAGTCGTGCGGCTTCGGTGAGCGTGGCGCCGCAGGCCAGCGCGAGCGCCATTGTCGCAATCACGGTGTCACCGGCGCCGGTGACGTCGGCCACCTCGCGCGCCACCGACGGCAGCGCGCCGTCGGCATCGGCGCCGCCGTCGGCGCCGAGCAGCCACATTCCCTGATCGCCGCGCGTCATCAGCACCGCCTTGCAGCGGGCGCGCTCGCGGAACCGGTGAGCTGCGGCCCGGGCATCGTCATCGCTGC
>CANJYC010000231.1 GCA_947478985.1 Acidobacteriota bacterium
GCGTCGATCAAGGAACCCGTCGAGCAGGTCCGCAAGCTGCGGGTCGTCCGGGCGTGCCGCGCCGACCCGCGACGGCGAGCCTGGGAGCTGGCAGACCACCCCGAAGTCGACGAGTTCCGCCAGGCAGTTTTCGATATCGAGCCGGAGGCGTCCGAAGGGCGCCATCAAGGCGTCGAGTTCGAATGACTCCTCAGGACGCGCATTCAGGAAGCGGAGCAGGCCTGCACGCAGCGGCGACTGCACGAGGGCGCGGAAGCGCGCCTCGAGGTCACTTGGCGTATCACGGGCGCCTCCGAATTGAGGCGTTCGACGAGGCATCATGCGAGTGAGATCGTCCACTGGAAGAGGCTCAGAAGTTCCATGTGACTTATCGGCCAAACTGCGGCGAACCCTCAATGGACGTCGTTTTCCGGTGCGAATGCTAAGCTAACCGCACGCGACGCTCCCGCCGCCGCTCGATTCGAAAGGACCGCAGTGCCCTACCGCGCCCCCGGAACGCAAGGCAAAGCCCGCCACCTCTCAGGCAAGCCGATCCGCTACTACCGTCCGCGAGGCAGCGCCGACATCCGGCATCTGATTGATGAGGGATTCCAGGCCTTCAACGCTGCGCGTCTGGGCGAGGCGTGCCGCATTTTCTCCGACAAGATGCTGCTTGCCGAGAATGACACCACCATCGGCCTGACCATCGCCGGGGCGCTGACGCCGGCGGGTCTCGGCGGCTGCATCGTGGAGCTCATCGAGCGCGGGATGGTGGACTTCATCATCAGCACGGGCGCGAACCTGTATCACGACCTGCATTACGCGCTGAACTTCACGCTGCACCGTGGGTCGCCCTTTGTCGACGACGTCGAGTTGTACGAGGACGGCGTCATCCGCATCTACGACGTGCTGTTTCCGGCGTCGGTGCTCCTTGAGACCGACCAGTACGTTCGAGACTTCCTCATGCGCTCAGGCTTGAACGGCCCGGTGTCGACCGCGGAGCTGCACTATGCGCTCGGGCGCGATCTCATGGAGCGGCAGCCCGGATGCGAGGCGTACTCAGTCGTCGCGGCAGCGGCGGCCGCCGGCCTGCCCATCTATACCTCGTCGCCCGGCGACAGCTCGATCGGCATGAACATCGCCTATCACGAGCTGATGAACGACGGCCGCCTGATGATCGATCCGAACAAGGACGTCAACGAGGTGTGCGCGTTCATCCTCGCCGGCACGAAGAACGGCTGTGTGATTCTCGGCGGCGGGTCGCCGAAGAACTTCTACCTGCAGGGACAGCCGACGCTGTGGGAGGTCTACGGCATTCCCAAGGGGGGCAACGACTACTTCATCCAGCTCACCACCGATTCCGTCGTGTGGGGCGGTCTCTCCGGCGCCACGCCGGCCGAAGCCGTGAGCTGGGGCAAGGTCAACCCGGGTGTGCTGCCCGACACGTGCGTCGCGTATTGCGACTCGACGATTGCGTTCCCACTCTTCTGTGAATATGCCGTCGGATCCCAGCACAACCGCCGGCCGCGCAAGGAGCTATTCCACAAGCGTGACGCACTCGTCGCGGCGCTGAAACAACAGGCGAAGGCCGTGAAGCACGAGCAGACGGAGAGGCAGCCGTAGCGGGTGGGGACGCTCGCCTCGGAACTGGGAGCGTTCGCCGGCGACATTGCGGGGTCGCCGCGCGTCTATGTGGACGCCAACATTCCCGCCGGCGTCGTCGCTTTCATGCGCGCGCGCCTTCGGTGGGACGTCCTCTTCGTCATCGAGCATGAGGACCTGCGGCGTGCCCCGGACTGGGTGCACTACCACCGTGCGCGCGAACTTCGACGCACCTTGATTACCCTCGATCGGGACTATCTCGACGACCGCAAGTTCCCCCCGGCCGTGAGCGGCGGTGTGCTCGTCCTGGCCGCACCGGAAGAGAAGCGCCTGATGCTCCTGTTGACGCGCTTCGACCAGGAACTGTTCCAGCGCTCCGGGGCGCCGGACGCCGAGGTGCAGGACCCGTCACCGCTGCCGCTCGAAGGGCGCAAGCTGCACGTGCACACGGACTGGCAGCCGTGATCATCCTCGCCGGGGGCGATCTCGTGCTGCCCGATCGTCTCGTGGCTCGCGGGTCGCTGCTGCTCGACGGCGAACGCATCGTCGGCATCGACCAGCGCGCCCGGGTCGACCCGGCAGGCGCCGCCGTTGTCGACGCGGCTGGATGTTACGTGGTGCCTGGATTCATCGACGTCCACGTGCACGGCGTTGAGGGCGTCGATACGCTCGACGATGGCGGGCCGGTGGCGCAGATTGCGGCACGTCTTCCTCGATTCGGCGTCACCGGATTCTGCCCGACCACGGTCGCCTGCGCACCCGAGGTGCTGCAGCGCGTGCTGACGCAGGTGGCGGAGACGCGGGTCAACCGCGATGCGGACAGCGCGCGGGTGTTGCCCGCGCATCTCGAGAGCAACTTCATCAATCCCGAGTATGGCGGCGCACAGCCGGCCGATTGCCTGCGGCAGCCGTTGGCCGACGGAGCCGAGGAGGCGTTCTCCACTGCGGACATCCTCGCGGTCATCAGTCGTGGGCGCGCCGAGGTGGGCATCGTAACGCTGGCGCCGGAACTGCCGGGTGGTCTCGATCTCGTGCGGGCGCTCGTCGCTGCCGGACACCGGGTGTCGCTCGGGCACTCCGGCGCGTCCTTCGATGAAGCGATGGACGCGATCGACGCCGGCGCGCACCACGCCACGCATCTCTTCAACCGCATGTCGCCCCTCGCGCATCGCGCACCCGGCCTGGCCGGTGCCGTGCTCGCCCGCGAGGAGGTAACCGCCGAGTTGATCTGTGATCTGCATCACGTACACCCGGGGATGTGCCGCGTCGCGATTGCCGCCAAGGGCGCGCACGGCATCCTCGCCATCACCGACGGCACCGGAGGCTCCGGTCTCGCGACAGGCGCGACGGCCCGCCTGGGCGGGCGCCGCATTCGCGTCGGTGCGGAGGCCGCGCATCTGGATGACGGCACGCTGGCGGGAAGCACGTTGACGATGGATCGCGCGTTTCGTTCGATCGCCACGGTCCTCGGGTGTTCGGTCGTGGACGCGGCGGCCATGTGCAGCACCACGCCAGCCCGCGCGTTGGGCCTCCCGGGTGTCGGGGTGATCGCGGAAGGCGCCATGGCCGACGTCGTCCTGCTCGATCGTGAGTTCCGCGTCGTCGCCACCTACATCGCTGGGCGCGAAGTCTATCGCCGAGGCGCGGCGGCGTAAGCCATATACCATTACAGGCGGTATGTATTCGGTTACCAAGAAGGTCGAGTTCTGCTACGGCCATCGTCTGCTCGACTACGACGGCGTCTGCAGGCACCTGCACGGACACAACGCGGTGGTGGAGATCGAGGTGCAGGCCGAGACGCTCGATCGGCGCGAGATGGTCGTGGACTTCGGCGACATCAAGAAGACTGTGAAGGGGTGGATCGACCGCGAGCTCGATCATCGAATGATCCTGCGGCGCGACGATCCGCTGGTTGCAATGCTGCAATCGATCGGCGAGCCGATGTACCTCCTCGACAGCAATCCGACGGTGGAGCGCATTGCCCGCCTGATCTACGACGTCTCGCGGGAGCATGGGCTGCCTGTGTCGCGCGTCACCGTTTGGGAGACTCCGACGTCGTGGGCGACCTTCGCCGGCTGATAGCCTTCGACCTCGACGGCACGCTGGTCGATTCCCGGCGCGATCTGGCGGACTCGGCCAATGAGCTGATCGCAGAGCTGGGTGGTCGTCCCCTGACGGAAGATGCCGTCGGGCGTCTGGTCGGCGAAGGCGCGCAGCTGCTCGTGGCCCGTGCGCTGCGTGCGGCCGGGCTCGAGCACGACGCGGCGGCGGTGCTGCCGCGCTTCCTCGACATCTACGATCTGCGGCTCCTCAATCACACCAGGCCGTACGACGGCATGTTGGACCTGCTCCGCATGGCGCGGGGTCATGCCCGCCTCGCGGTGCTGACGAACAAGCCGAAGGGTCCGAGTGAGCGGATACTCGAGGCACTCGGGCTGCGGGAGTTTTTCGATGACGTGGTTGGCGGCGACGGCCCGCTCC
>CANJYC010000232.1 GCA_947478985.1 Acidobacteriota bacterium
AGAAGGCGCCGAGGATGGCGATGATCTACAGCGCCAGGCGCAGCGACGAGTTCGCGTTCATCGACGAACTCCGCGGCCACGAACGCGCGGGGCGCCTTGAACTGCACCAGACCGTGACGCGCGACGAGGGCGCGGCGTGGGAGGGTGCGCGGGGCCGCGTCGGCCGGACACACTTTGCTTCGGTGCTGCCGGAACCGGCACGCACCCTGTGCTTCGTCTGCGGCCCGCCGCCTTTCGTGGTCGAGTCGAAGGCGGCCCTCAGCGCTCTCGGCGTACCCGAGGCGCTGATTCGCACCGAGCACTGGGAACGCTAGCCGTTACATGCCGGTGACGTGGTAGCCGGCATCAACCATCAGCACTTCGCCGGTGATCCCGCGAGCGGCCTCGCTGAGTAAGAACGCCGCGGCCTCGCCGACCTCGGCCGCATCAACATTGCGCCGCAACGGAGCGCGGTCCTTATAGACGTTGAGGATGGACGAGAAGCCGCCGATTCCCATGGCGGAGATTGTCTTGATGGGTCCTGCCGACACGGCATTGACGCGGATGTTCTTCGGGCCGAGGTCGGCTGCAAGGTAGCGCACGTTCGCTTCAAGCGCCGCCTTGGCCACCCCCATCACGTTGTAGTTGGGGAACACGCGCTCGCTGCCGAGATAGGTGAGCGCCACGATACTGCCGCCTCCGCGCTTCTCCATCAGGGGCGCCGCACCACGTGCCAGCGCGATGAGTGAGTACGCCGAGATGTCCATGGCGAGCCGAAAGCCTTCGCGGGTTGTGTCGCTGAAGGGGAGCGAGAGCTCTTCCTTGCGCGCGAACGCCGCGCCGTGCACGACGAAATCAAGTCCGCCGAATTCCTGTTCGACCCGTGCGAAGACGCTGTCGATCTCCGCATCGACGCTGACGTCGCACGGCAGGATCACCGGCGGATGCGGGAGGCCTTCCGACAACTCCTGAACGTTCTCCTCGAAGCGCCCCTGGTACGTCAGCGCCAGTCGCGCGCCCGCGAGTGCGGTGCACTGGGCGATTGCCCATGCGATCGATCGCTTGTTGGCGACGCCGACAATCAGACCGTGCTTGCCCGTGAAATCCATCATAGGAATGTACCCGCCATGGCGATGACGGCATCGGATGTGAAGTTACTGTCGAAATAGTGGAGGCCGAAAGCCGCTGGATCGTCTCAACGTCCGCGCTTGCGACCGAAACCGCCCGGCGGCTGCTGACCGCGGCCCTGCCCCTGTCCGCCACTGCCGCCGCCGCGGCCGCGGCCGCCGGGGCGATTGCCGCCCTGACCTTGCGGACCTCCCTGGCCTGGCTGCCCGCCACCAGTGCGAGGCCCGCCAAAGCGCGCGGGCCCGCCCTGTCCGTTCCCGGGCGGTCGCGATGATTGGCGTGGACCGCGCGCCTGTCCGCCGGGTCGATGACCGTTACGATTGCCGTCGAATCCACCGCCACCGCCACGCCCGTTGTTGTTGCCACCGGGCTGCCGGACGGTAAAGTCCGGCTCCTTCCATTCCTGCGAAGGACCGTCGGGTCTGGGAAGCGTGGCGCGAATCAGGCGCCGGTGGACCGGGCCGTCTTCCTCTTCTTCGATGCGCGGCGACTCGTCGTCAGCATCCACATCCGGGCTATCCGCTTCCTCATCGGAAGGGGCCAGCAGCATGGGCGAGGAGTCGGTGGGGTCTGGCTCGGGACTGTCCAAGAGTGCGTCGGCAGGCAGGATGTCGTCCTTCTTGCGTCGAAGGGGGACCCGCGCCTGCTTGTACTCGTGGTCCGCGTCGCAGGTGGTGCAGCGGGTCTGCTTCACCTCATCTTCGATCATCGCCACCACGACATGGTTGGTGACGCGGCGCTCGCGCGGACAGTAGTCGTCAAGAATGTCACCGAGCCGAAGCCGGCGTTGCTGCATGAAACTCCCCCGGAGCCGTTCCTTTCAGGTGGGATCTTGGAAGGCGAAGGTACGGGAGTGTAACACGGTTACTTCTGCGTTTGAGTAGGGGGAAGGGCCGCCGAAATCCACGTCCGGCACCGGCCGAGCGCCGCCTGGACGGCGTCTGGACTGGTCGACTGCGGGGTCCTCTTCGCCTGCACCGACGCGAGCGCCGTGGCCGCCAGCGGAGCGTCTTCACCGAACATGTCGCTCGCCTCGCGCCATTCGGCCATCGAGAGATCGCTGAAGTCCCGGCGCTCGGCGAGCAGCCGCCGCACCATCGCGCCCACGACCTCATGCGCCCGTCGGAACGGCATGCCGCGTGAGACGAGATAATCCGCGACGTCGGTCGCCAGCAGCAGTCCGGAAGCCGCCTGCGCCGTGCGGTCCGCATTGATGGACAGGCGCGACACGACCGCGTGCGCGGCGTGCGCAGACACGGCCAGCGTGTTCTCAGCGTCAAACACCGCTTCCTTGTCCTCCTGCAGATCCTTGTTGTAACCGGTCGGCAGCCCCTTCATCGTCACCAGCCAGCCGGTGAGACGGCCGACCGCGCGACCCGTCTTGCCGCGGACCAGCTCCAGCGGATCGGGGTTCTTCTTCTGCGGCATCATGCTGCTGCCGGTGGCCGACGCATCGGAGAGTTCGAAGAAGCCGTGCTCCTCTCCAGTGAACAGGATCAGGTCCTCGGCCAGACGGCTCAGGTGCACCATGGCCAGCGAGGTGGCGAAAAGAAACGAGGCCACGAAGTCGCGGTCGGAAGAGGCGTCCATGCTGTTCTGCACCACGCGCGAGAAGCCGAGTGTCTTCGCCAGCATGGCCGTGTCCACCGGATAGCTCGTGCCGGCGATGGCCCCGGACCCCAGCGGGAGCGCATCCGCCTCGGCAGACGCCGCAGCCAGTCGCGCATAGTCACGCTGCAACGCCGCGGCATGAGACAGGAAGAAGTGCGCAACCAGCACCGGCTGGGCTTTGCGCAAATGCGTGTACGAGGGCATCAATGCCGCGCCGGCCTGCTCGGCCTGGCTGGCGCAGGCGTCGACGAGCCTCGCAATCGCCTGCTGCAACGCGGGAATGCGGCGGCGCAGATACAGACGTAGATCCAGCGACACCTGTTCATTGCGCGAGCGGCCTGTGTGCAGTCGGCGGCCGGCGTCTCCGACGCGCTCGACCAGCGTTCGCTCGACAAAGCTGTGTACGTCTTCGTCCGGCCCTGCGACAAAAGCGGGGTTCCGCAGACCTTCCGCGAGGATGTCCTTCAGTGCGGTGACGATCGCGCGTGTGTCGCCGACGGAGAGAACGCCTGCAGCGCCAAGCGCCTCCGCCCACGCCAGGCTCCCGGTGACGTCATCTTCGAAGAGGAGCCGATCAAAACCAAACGAGATGCCGAAGTCGAACGCGGCGGGATCGGGGGCGGAATCAAACCGTCCGGACCAGAGTGTCATCAGCGATTCACCAGTTCCTTGTGCTCAGCCACAGTGCTCCTGAACAACGTCAGCCGGGCCTTGCCATCCTGTTGCGCGCGCAGCGCCGCCTGCAGCAGCACTGCCGCGGGCGCCTCCACCGCAGTAAGCCGGCCGACACCATGCTGCCCGGCAATGGTGGCCATGCTCTCGATCAGCTCCGTCAGCGACATCGTCACGTCGTTGATGGCCACCGGCACGCCCTGTTCAAATCGAACCTCGACATCGGCGGCCGCAGCTGGAGTCGCGGCCACGCTCTTCGTGAGCCGATAGCGGTCGTCGGTGACGACCCGCCCCACGATCGAGGCGTCCAGATCGTAGCCCTCTTCACCCACGGCAATCATGGCCTCTTCGATCGCCGCCATCTCACGCAGTTTCACTGCCACCAGCGGGCGACCGAGCGTGCGCACCAGCGGCAGCCAGCCATCCGCGGTGATGCCCGCGTCGAGCGCCGGCAGCAGATAGTCGCGCGCAAACTCCTCCCGGACGTCGAGCACGTGCGCGCGCACGGCGCCTGCAGCCAGCGCGGCATCGCGGACCTGCCCCAGATCAGGGAACTGGCCGAGATCCAGGGTGAGCGTCACGACGTCGGCGCCGCCGTCTGCCGTCAGTGATCGGAGGATGGCGGTCGCGGCAGGGCTCCCGGAGTAGGCAACGAGGCGGCGCTG
>CANJYC010000233.1 GCA_947478985.1 Acidobacteriota bacterium
GAGATGTGCCGCGGCACTGCCGCCGTTGACCGCAATCTCAAGTTGTTCCGTGCTGCCGAACAGCGCGCACACCGTGCCGGCCGCGACCTCGGCGTACGTGGCCACCACCATCGCGACCGGGTGAGATCCGGCGGCGATTTCGACGCCGCCGTGCGCGGCGAACCGATCGAAGGTGCGGCGGTCGATGTTCGTCACCAGGTTCCCGAACCGATCGACGCGAATCACCTCGCCCTTGACCGTGTCGTCCGACACCATCGGTCCCGGGACCCGCAACACCTGCCAGTCCGACAAGGGACGTCCCAGCGCAGATAACCCAAGACCCTTTGCCAGCCACGCGGCCGCCGGGGCGAAACGGTCACGCCCTTCGAACGTGCGACTGACCGTCGCACGCGCGTAACGCCGGTCGGAGAGTTCGACCACGCGCGTCGGGGGCGTCTCGGCGAAGACCTGCGTCAGCACACCGTTGTCGGGCGCCACGAACCGATAGCCGCCGGCTTCTGCGGCAATGCCGTGGCGTGAGGAGCCCACGCCAGGATCGACGACCGCGAGAAAGATCGTGCCGTGCGGGAAGTAGCTGTACGAGGCCGCGAGTTCGAGGGCGGCGCCGAAGACGTCGTGCGGGGCGATGTCGTGGGTCAGGTCCACCAGGGTAACGTCGGGACAGATGCCGAGCACCACCCCCTTCATCGTGCCTGCGTAGTGGTCCCGACTCCCGAAATCGGTCAGCAGGGCGATGGTCGGTCGCGCCACTGGCCCCTCAGGTGGTGGGAACGGGATTGGGAGATGGGGCTGCAACCGCCGGTGCGGCGTTCTTGCGGAACAGTACTTCGCGGATATTGCTCTTCAACAGGAACTGTTCGGTGACGCGCAATGGTTCGAACATCCGCTGAATGTCACGATTGAGCACGGGACGCTGCTTGCCCCGGGCCGCCGGGTAGAGCCGGTGCTGCAGGTTCGCCTGGTCGATGACGATGTGCTTGGCGTAGTTGGCCTTGGCGCCGGCGACGGGCTCGGCCGTGCCGAAGAATCCCAGCAGCGCACCTTCAGGACGCAGGATCCGCGTCAACTGCTGCGCGAGTTGGACGGCGGCCGGCTTCTCGAGAAAGTCGAACACGTCCCAGCACAGGATGCCGTCGACGCTGTTGCTCTCCTGCGCAAACCGCTGCGCGAAGAACGCGGGCAGCGCGTCAACCTTCCCCTCGACCACGTGCCGGTCGATGTCCTTGTAGAGATCCTCCACGAGGATCTTGCAGCCGAGCTGTTCGCCGAAAAAGGTGACGTTGGGACCGACGACCGGTCCCAGGTCAAGGAGCAGAGGCTGCTGGCGCGACGAGAGGCTCGTAAGGAAGCGCGCCAGCGCCTTTGTGGGATAGACAGGGAGATCCGGCGAGGCTGCATCAGCAGCCTCCGATTCGCTCTTGCGACGACGACCGAAGAGGTCGGCGAGACCCACGGCGGCTCGCGCTAGCGAGCCACCGCTGCCGGCTGCGGCTGTTGCCCGCCCTGCTGCGCCGGCTTCTGGGCCTGCTGCGGTGCGGGCTGACCGGCCTTGCGCTGCATGTCGACGCTGCCGCGGAAGTGGGCCCCTTCGGCGATCGCCACGCGCGGAGACACGATGTCGCCGTCCACGGAACCGCCGTCACGGATGTCGACCTTCTCCGAAGCCAGCACGTTGCCGTGCACCTCGCCGAGCACGATCACGGCCTTGGCGTATACCTCGGCCTTAATCTTGCCGTTCGGTCCAATCGTCAGGACGTGGTCCTTCAGCTCAATCTTGCCTTCAACGTGCCCTTCGATGGTGAGGTCCTCGCTACCGTTCAACTCACCCTTGATCACGACCGACTTGCCGATATTCACAACGTCCCTCTCGATCTGCTGCCGCCGGGATTCCGGCTGCGGCGGCGCCACGGGCGCGCTGGCCTGCTGCTGGGGAGCCGTCGGTGCCGCTGGCGTTGCTGGCTGACCGCTGGCCGGTTTAACCGCTTCATCACGCTTCCACATGTCGTGTCCTCCGCCTCGCCACAGCCTTCTTTTGACAGAAATCCCTGGCGCGCGATCCAAAAACCCGAAACAGCGGACTGCCTTCGCAGGAGTCCACAGAGTATATCGGTCGCAAAAAAATCTTGTCTAGGTGGTTTTACCACTAAGACTTAGGGCTGGTGCTACGATCCAGGGGCATGGCCGTCCAGCGGATCTATCTCGACCACAACGCCACGACGCCCATCCACCCCCAGGTCGTCGAGCGGATGGCGGCCACCCTTCGTGACACGTACGGCAATCCGTCGAGCGTCCACCACTTCGGCCAGCAGGCAAAAGCGGCCCTCGACGAGGCGCGCAGCGCCGTCGCCGCCCTGGTCGGTGCCGAGCCATCCGAGGTGGTTTTCACAAGCGGAGGAACCGAGGGGGACAATTTCGCCATCAGGGGCGCCGCCGAAGCCCTCGAAGCCGGCGGGCGCCGCCACCTGATCACGTCCGCCATCGAGCACGAGGCCGTCCTCAACACGATGAAGGCCCTGGCGAAGCGAGGCTGGCGGACCACCGTCCTGCCTGTCGGCGAGACCGGCATCGTCAGTCCGGCAGACCTGGAGGCGGCGCTGGCGGACGACACGGCCCTCGTCTCCATCATGCACGCCAATAACGAGATCGGGACGATTCAGCCCATCGGGGAGTTGGCCGGGCTCGCGCACAAGCGGGGCGCGCTCTTCCACACCGATGCGGTGCAGTCGGCGGGCAAGCTCCCGATTGACGTGAAGCGCCTGGGCGTGGACCTGCTCACGACGTCGGCGCACAAGTTCTACGGCCCCAAAGGGGTCGGCGCCACCTGGGTCCGGCGCGGCCTTCGACTCCTGCCCATCCTCTACGGCGGAAGGCATGAGCGGAGCCGTCGCGCGGGCACGGAGAATGTGGCGGGCATTGTGGGAATGGGGGTGGCCGCCCGACTAGCCGTGCCGACGATGGCATCAGAGGCGGAGCGCCTTGCTGCCCTGCGTGACCACCTCGAAACGGCCGTGCTGGCGGCCATTCCTGGGACCGCCGTTAACGGCGCCCGCGCGCAGCGCGTGCCCAACACCACGAACATCAGTTTCGACCGGACCGAAGCGGAGTCGCTGCTGATTGCTCTGGATCTCGCCGGCATCGCGGTGTCCACCGGGTCCGCCTGCTCATCGGGCACACTCGAGCCCTCGCATGTGCTGAAGGCCATGGGGCTCCCCCCGCATCGGACACAGAACTCGATCCGGTTCAGCCTCGGACACGCCACCACTGCGGCCGATGTTGAGCGGGTCGTCGCCGTGCTGCCAGGCATCGTCGACAAGCTGCGCAGTCTGACCCGCGTCCCGGTTCGCGCATGAGCCTGCGCCCATGAAGATCGTCGTCGCCATGTCGGGAGGAGTGGACTCGTCCGTCGCGGCCGCGCTGCTGGCCGAAGAGGGACACGAGGTCATCGGCCTGTCGATGCAGCTCTACGACCAGCGTGGCGACCAGCCGTTCGGCAGCTGCTGCAGTCTCGACGACCTGCACGATGCACGGCGGGTGGCCGGAGCCCTCGGGTTCCCGCACTACATCATGAACTTCGAGCGGCAGTTCCAGGCGTCCGTCGTCTCCAACTTCGTGGCCGAGTACGCCGCCGGACGGACGCCGCTCCCCTGCGCCCACTGCAACAGCGACCTGAAGTTCGCGACCCTGCTTGAGCGCGCGCGCGGACTGGGCGCCGCGCAGGTGGCCACCGGCCACTACGCCCGGGTCGAGCAGCGGGCCGACGGTCGCTGGCTCTTGAAGCGCAGTGCCGACCCGGCCAAGGACCAGTCGTATTTCCTCTTCTCGCTCACGCAGGAGCAACTCGCGAGCGCCCGGTTCCCAGTTGGCGCGCTGACCAAGCCCGAGGTCCGCGAACAGGCGCGCCGTCTGGGACTCACCGTCGCGGACAAACCCGACAGCCAGGAAATCTGCTTCGTCCCCGACGGCGACTACGCCTCGTTCGTCGCAAAGCAGCGGCCATCGGTCACGCAGTCAGGCGCGGTGGTCGATGAGGAGGGCCACACGCTGGCCCGGCA
>CANJYC010000234.1 GCA_947478985.1 Acidobacteriota bacterium
GCAGATGCCCGCCGGCGGCAACATCATCAACATCGGCATGGCCGGGCTCGAGGGTATTCGCGCCAACGTGTACGGCACCGACTACTACGTCAGCAAGACCGGCATGCTCGTGATGACGCGCGCGCTCGCAGCCGCGTATGCAACCCGAAACATCCGCGTCAACATGGTGTCGCCCGGGCAGCTCGACAACTCTGTCGACCTGCCTGGCCCGGATCAGATCGGACACTATGTGCCCCTGGGGCGCGCGGGTTCGCTCCAGGACATCGCAGATGCCGTCGACTATCTGCTCGACGCCACCTATGTCACCGGGGTGAACATCGACGTCTCCGGCGGCTACCGCCTGTAAGCCGATTCGCATGGCCACCGCATCCGCCCTGGTGCCGCTCTGGAACCGCGAGGCCGAGTGGGCGCGACGGCTCGCCATGGTGCAGGAGGCGCGCACGTTCCTCTACCTCTCCACCTTCTACGTGGAATACGACGAATACGGTATCGCCATGCTCGACGCGCTCATCGCTGCCCAGCAGCGCGGCGTGGCCGTCAACCTCCTCATCGACGCCTTCGGCCAGCGCCTCGGCGGGGTGCTCATGTCCCCGGAGCGGAAGGCGGCGCTCGAGACGGCGCTCCAGTCGCTCCGGCGCGCGGGGGGCCTCATCACG
Organism: Acidobacteriota bacterium; assembly: GCA_947478985.1. Lineage (GTDB taxonomy): Bacteria > Acidobacteriota > Vicinamibacteria > Vicinamibacterales > UBA2999 > CANJYC01. The sequence continues at coordinate 657 of CANJYC010000234.1, forward strand.
CACTATCGCCCCAAGTGGCCGGTGCAGCGATGGCTTGGCGGTGGACAGCACGTCAAGATCCAGGCGTCGGAGGCCGGAGAGGTGGTGTTCGGCAGCAGTAACCTCTCGCGGTCGTCATTCGAGGGCTGGAACGAGTATTCCGTGGCAGTGCGCGGGCCAATCGTCCGTCTCCTGCTCGAGAGCTACCGCGAGATCGGCGGCACCGTGGATGACGCGCACCTGCGTTATCTGGACCTGGTCGCAGAAACCGACGGGGCCGACATCACGCTGGAATACTGGTTCTGCAATCCCAACACGCTGCAGGGCGCGGGCGGACCGCTCGGCTGGCGGGGCGCCAATGTGGTCACCGACCGGCTCATCGAACGCATCGAGGCCGCACGGCGCTCGATTGTGATCACCAGCTTCTACTTCAAGCCCGTTGAGCCGCTGCTCGCGGCGATCATCCGCGCCGCCGACCGCGGCGTGGGCGTCGAGGTGCATCACTCGCACCGTGATGCGCTGCCCGCGACGGAACTGGCCTGGATTGCCGCCGCCGCGAGCTACAGCCGCCTGCTCGCGGCCGGCGTACGGGTGTATGAGAACCGGCGCGGTGAACACTCGAAGATCGTGCTCATCGATGAGGACTGGGTGGCGTTCGGCAGCTATAACTGTGAGCATGCGGCCCACGACCGCTTGGCCGAGGCCATGCTCGTCAGCCGGGATCCGCGGGCCACGGCACCGGCTGCGGCCATTGTCGAGGAGTTGCGGCAGAATCGCGACAACCTCCTGGTCACGTCAGACGGGCTTCGCGAGCTGCCCGTGCGACTGACGCTCAAGCGCGCATGCCTTGGTCCGTTCAAGCGTTGGATGTGAGCTGATGACAGACCTGCGACACACGGAGATCGAGCACAAGTACGTCGTCGACGGGCAATTCGATCTGCCGCGCTTCCGGGACGTGCTCGCGAGCCTGAGCCCAGTCCGAACGAGCGCCATCCGCGTCCGCGACCGCTATTTCCTGACCGAGGGCGGGCGTGCGCGACGCTTCCTCGTCCGGCATCGCTACGACGCTGAGATCCACCAGCTCACGATCAAGGCGCTCGAGGAGGACACGGAGACGCGCACGGAGATCAACCTCGACCTCGGCCAGCACGCGGGCAGCCAGGACGCCGCCGTCGACGCGTTCGTGGATCAATTGGGCGTGGTCTGGCGCGGCACGCTCCAGAAGGATCTGGAGGCCTGGTACTTCGCCGACTGCGAGGTGGTCCACTACGTGGCGTCGACAGACGGGCGTGAGGTCCGGTGCGTCGAGTTCGAGGCCACACGCAAGGACTCGCTGGCCGGGGCGCTCGACATCGTTCGACGATTCGAGCAGCTCACCGGATTCCAGGGGTTCACCCGGTCACGCCTCTCGCTGCCCCAGCTGCTCTTTCCCGAGCTTCGCGACGCGCTGAGTCGCTGATCTACCCGCGCTCCCGACCTCGACCTCGTCCGCGTCCCCGTCCGCGCCCCGGCGGTTCCGGCGGAAGCGGCCCCATCCTGGCGATCTCCGCCTTCGTCCAGTCGCAGATGCCCTGGCGTTCGGCGTCGCTGAGCGCCGCCTCGCGGTGGGCCAGGAGATACGAGGGCAGCGGCATGTCCTTGTTCTCGACCTGCTCACAGATGTCGCCCAGCTTCCTCGCCTTGCGCCATACGTCGAGATCGGCCCACGTCGAGAAGTTCACCTCGCGACGGCCCTCACGGACGTGATTGGCCACCCACCAGGACAGGGGGCTCACGTTCGTATACCAGGGCCATGCCGTCTCGCTCGAGTGGCAGTCGCCGCAGGCGCGGACCAGATTCGACGCAATGGCCGGGGGCACGGGCACCGAGGCCACCAGCGTCTTGGCGGGGTCAACCGGGGGATTGGTCCGATCCGGCCTGACAGCCTGCGCGATCACGAGGACCGCCACCATGAATACGACCGCCTTCTTCAGCGTGATCTTCTTCAGCATCCCAGAATGTCCTGATGTCGAACGTTATCCATGCCTGCGATTACGACTGCCGGGCGCCGTCCGTTGCACCAGGAGGTGGGCCCGGCCTGAAGACGGCCCGGGGCATGTCTGACACCCCTCCCGAGGGACTGGCAGGCGCCGTCATGAGGGCCAGAAAATAAAGATGCCGCAATTGATGGCAGAGACAGTAGAATCGAACCTGTTCTGCCCCATCTGCTCGCAACCATCCCAACGACACCTTCAGTCACTCACGGAACCCCCTCCGGGGAACCGGGTCACGATTCTGCTGTCTCGATGCGCGATTGGTGTGTGACGAGGCCAGGCACGACTCGATACGACTCGCGGCCAATTTCGGCCACTCCCTAGAGGAACGACACATGTCAGCAACTACCGGCACCATCAAGCGCATCACGGACAAGGGCTTCGGCTTCATCGCCACTCCGGACGGCACGGAGTACTTCTTTCACCAGTCCGCATGCACGAGCACGCCGTTCGATTCGATGCGTGAGGGCGAGAGCGTGACGTTCACCATCGGCCAGGGTCCCAAGGGCCCGCGCGCCGAGAACGTCGTCCCCGCCTAACTCGCGTACGTCCCGAATCCCGGTGTCCGCATAAGGACATCGGGATTCACCTCCCTCCCGCCCGTCGCGGCGAACCTCAAGCCTTGGCTTCCACGCTCGCGTAGTAATCCTGCAGCGACATCACCGTCAGCGTCTGCGATCGCAGCGCCTTGATCGCACTCACGGCGGCTGATGCGCCGGTGAGCGTGGTGATGCAGGGCACCTGCGCCATCGTCGCGGCGCGACGCACGGCGCGGTCATCGAAGAAGGAATCCCGGCCGAGCGGGGTATTGATGACCATGTCGATATCGCGGTTCACCAGATGGTCGGCCACGTTCGGCCGCCCTTCGTTCACCTTGAACATTACGTCCACGTCGATGCCGTGTACGCGCAGGAACGCGGCAGTGCCGCGCGTCGCCGCGAGCGTGAAGCCCAGTTCCGCCAGATCGCGCGCAATCGGCAGCACGGTCTGCTTGTCGCTGTTGTTGACGCTGATGAAGACGCAGCCCCTTTCGGGCAACCGCTGCCCTGCCCCCATCATCGCCTTGCCGAACGCCGCACCGAAGTTGTCCGAGCAGCCCATGACCTCGCCGGTCGACTTCATTTCCGGCCCGAGGATGGTGTCGACGCCCGGGAAGCGGACGAACGGAAACACCGGACTCTTCACGAACACGCCGGCCGCCTGCAGATCCTCCACCAGGCCGAGTTCCGCCAGCGTGCGCCCGGCCGCGACGCGTGCCGCGACCTTTGCCAGCGGCACACCGGTCGCCTTCGAGATGTGGGGGACGGTGCGCGACGAACGCGGGTTGACCTCCAGCACGTAGACCATGTCGTCCTTGATGGCGTACTGGATGTTCATCA
>CANJYC010000235.1 GCA_947478985.1 Acidobacteriota bacterium
TCGTCGTTGCCAAGGTCAAGGAGATGAAGCCGGACGAAGGCTTCAACGCCGCGACCGAGGTGTACGAGGACCTGGTCAAGGCCGGCGTCATCGACCCGGCCAAGGTGGTCCGCAACGCGCTGCAGAACGCGTCGTCGATCGCGTCGCTGCTGCTCACGACCGAAGCCCTGGTCTCGGAGATTCCCGAGGAGAAGAAGGACGCCCCGCAGATGCCGCACGGCGGCGGCGGCATGGGCGGCATGTACTAAACGCTCGCGGCCCGGGCACGGCCCGGGCTTCACGGGTCAAGAAGGGCGGGTCCTCACGGACCCGCCCCTTTTTATTTGTCTACCTGGTGATGACGCCGCAGGCGATGCGGCCACCGGCATTACCCGCGGGATCGGTCATGTAGTCGTCTGCACCGGCATGCAGAACGAGCGCGGAACCGTCGGCATCGAACAACGAACGCTCACCCGGGCCGAGCGTCACCGCCGCCAGCAGTTCCACTGACGCCTTGCCATCGGCTCCCACGAACATGTTCGGCAAATCTCCGGCGTGCGGCGGCGTCTGCGTCAGCAACCCGTGATGCGTGCCGCCGGGCGCAAAATGCCCTCCGGCCGTCGCGAAATCAGGCGCATCGCACTTGCCCGCGGTGTGAATGTGAAAGGCGTGCGGCCCGGCGGCCAGATCGTGCACCACGATCTTCACGAGCACGCCGTTGGGCGTCTCACGCAGCGTGGCCTCGGCGACCGCCTTGCCGTCGGCCATCTTCAGATCTGCCCGAGCCACGGCGCCGGATTGGGCCGACCCGGCCACGGGAAGCATGAGGGCCACAAGACACAGAGAAATTGACGTCAGTCGCATGGAAGGTCCTGGGGTTAGCGAAGCGTGAATTCAATCTCGAAGCTCACGAGCACCGAGACAGGCTGACCGAAACGGGTGCCGGGCGTAAAACGAAACTGCCTGGCCGCCCGGACGGCCTCCTCATCGAGGCCGAATACGGGGTCGAGCGAGCGCAGTACACGAACATCAGTGACAGAACCGTCCGGCCGCACGACGCCTTCAAGGCGCACGACGCCCTGCACCTTCGCGCGCATCGCCTCGGAGGTGTAATTCGGGCGGACGCTGCGCACCAGGCGTGGCGACTCCACACCGCTGCCGATCCGATAGACGCCGCCGCCGGTCCCGCCCCCGGTTCCCTCGCCAAGCCCGGCCCCCTGTCCAGAGCCGGCGCCGGTGCCGGTCCCCGAACCGGTCGACGCGCTCTGCGTCGACGCGCTTGAATCGATCACGCCAGCGGAGGTCGTGGTGCCAGACGCCATCGTCTCCGCTGGAATATTCATGGGCGCCTCGATCGGCGGCTCCTCCACCTTGGTCGGCTCCGGCGTTGGGTCTGGAGTCTTCATGGCAGGAACGGTGATCTTGTCCTTGCCCGGCAGTTCGGCCGCCTTCGGGGGCTCCGGCAGGTTATTGCCGCCGCCACCGCCACCTCCAGGACCAGGCTGAGCAATCCAGACGATGTCTTTTGAGTTCAGGTCCGGCAAGACGGCCGTGCCCGTACGATCAGGAATGAGATTGGCGACGAGGAAGGCCAATGCGATGAGCAGGCCGTGCGTCAGCACCGACGCGCCGAGCGCGCCACTCAGGCGCTTTTCCTGCTGTTCGAACAGGAAGTGCACCTCAGGAGGCCCTGCGTCATCCGGGCGTACCGAGAGATGGTCCGATACCACCGCCCGCTGTGCCGTTGGCTGCTGAGTTGTGGACATCACCGCTGCTGACTGTCTGTGCCCATTGTCCCCGCCGTGCTCGCGGGTCGCAACTGCAAAAGGGGTCGCTCGTTAGATGCCGCGTCGTCGCGATTGGCTTTGTGGATGGTGGTGCCCGATCACAACAGGCAGTTGTGCGCGAACTGGACCGCGCTCAGTCCGCCCACGTCCCGACGGTGATATGCGTCGCCCCGTTGCGGACAGCCACCTCTCGCGCCGGCTCCACAGCAAGGCCGTCAAGGTGCGCGCCCACGAGGACCGCGCCCTGTTCGAGTGCGGCCGTCCACTGCATGGCTGAGGCGTGGTCGAGCCCGGCGCTTTCGAGCGACTTGCGCAGCCCGCCCCCGAGGTGTCCCGCGGCTTCTCCGAGCCCGGCGGCGAGCGGCCCGTCCGCGACAATCGGACCAATCCCAGGCATGACGAGCGCCACAGCCGCTATCAGGTGCCCGCTCAACTCGCCCAGCCGTGAGGCCGGACGCGAATCTTCAATCTCGGAACCAGGAGAGGCACCGGAACTCTTGGCGAGGATGCCTTCTTCGTCGTGCGACCGCGCGACGATCGACACCCGTTCGCGCGCGACGCCAAGCGTTCGCAGGTCACGGGCGGCCGCCGCCGCAGCGGCTGGATTGGCATACAGCGCGAGGACAAGTGGGTGCGACATCATCAGCGAGTGTACTCCGTTGTATAGCCATCCCGAGCGCGAAGCCGGCTGCCCGCCCTCGCCCCCTTCAACACGACACGAATCGAGCGCCACTCCTCCGAGCCTGGCACGATCGGCCGGCGTGGCGCATAGCCGAGCAGATACTGGTCGCGCAGTTCCCGTGCGATGGCGCCGAGCGTCGGCTCGAGGGCCTTGGCGTCGCGCAGCAGAAACGACCGCCCGCCGGTGATCGCCGCAACGTTCTCAAGCAGCGGGGGGCGCTCGCGACCGAGCACGATGGGATAGACCAGGGCGCGGCTCCGCCGTGCGCGCTCGACGACCTGCGCAGGCGTCGCGTGGCTGTAGCGGTCGGCACCGTCGGAAAAGACAATGAGCGCCTGCCGTCCGGCTTCCGGCTCCAGCCGATCGAGCATCGTGATGATCGCGTCGCCGAGGGCCGTCGTGCTCCAGGGATCGAGCGCCGCGATGGCCCCCCGTTGCGCCACGCGGTCCGTCGACAGCGGCGCGATGACCGTGGCCTCGCTGTTGACCGCCACCACCATCACCCGGTCCTCGGGCTTCAGCGCGTCGAGAAAGACCTGGGCCGCCAGTTTGGACAGCCGAAGACGATCACCCGCCATGCTCCAGCTGCGATCGACGCCCAGCGCCACGGTCAACGGCACCTCGCCGGCGCCGAAGACCGAGATGTCCTGCTCCACGCCGTCTTCGTAAATCGCAAAGTCATCGCGGGTGAGCCCGGTCACCGCTTCGCCGCGGGCACCGGCCACGGACGTATAGACCTCCACGAGCTGCACGCCGGAGGAAAACTGCGCGGCGGTCCCTGCCACGGCAAGCCCAAGACCGCCCGCGAGGGTCACAACAGCAATCACTCGGCGTCCTGTCACTGGGTCTTGTGGATGCGAGGCGTCAAAAGGTGTACGCTTGGGATCCGTTCATCAACCCGTAACTCGGCAAGGTGCAGACATGGGCAGTCTAGGCGTCCCGGAGCTTCTCATCATCCTCGTGATCATCGTCCTGATCTTCGGGGCCAATCGCCTCCCTGACATCGGTCGAGGTATCGGCAAGGGCATCAGGAATTTCAAGGACGCGTCCAAAGAAGGCCCCGACGACCATACCTAGGGCTTACGCCGCTTCAGCCGCTCGCGTCGACCTGGTCGCTGCGCGCGTCGCTTCTCACTCTTCGGCCTGACCTTGCTACGGACCGGACCGCGCGGGCGCTCATCCTGCCTGACCTGCTCGAGAATATCGACCAGGCCGAGATCGACCTGCCGCCGCTCCATATCCACCCGCACGATCTGCACCAGCACCTTGTCCCCAAGGCGATACATCTTCCTGGTGTTCTCACCGACAAGAATGTGCTGATTCTCGACGAACCGGTAGTAGTCGTCGGCCATGCTTGAGATGTGCACGCGCCCCTCGACGTAGTGCTCGATGAGCTCGATGAACAAGCCGAACGGCGCGACCCCCGTGATGTAACCGTCGAATTCGTCACCCACCTTGTCCGCCATGAAGCGGACTTTCTTCCACTGCAACAGTTCGCGCTCGGCCTCGTCGGCCCGCCGCTCCATCTCCGAGGTATGACGCGCGACCTCGGGCAGTTCCTCCTCGAGCTCCCCCCGGCGCA
>CANJYC010000236.1 GCA_947478985.1 Acidobacteriota bacterium
AGACCGTCACGTCCGGAAACACAGAATACCTCCGCAAAAGACGCACTGACGGCTTGTACCTGAACGGCACAAACGTCTTTTTATATCACGGACTGAGCCCCAGGACTCAGATCTCCGGACTTCTGCCTGTCTTATCAGTCGGTTGGCGATCAGCCCGCTGAGCGGCTTGGCTTACCGAGTGGCGGTTATGTGCTCGTAGATCCGGTTAAGTTCCGCTTCCGAGCCGAAGTCGACCTCGATGGTTCCGCCAGGCCCGCGCCTGACGACCCTGACCTTGGTTCCCAGGACGAAGCGCATCCGGTCCTCGGCCGCGCGGGTGTGGACATCCTTTTGGGGCGCTTCGGCACTGCTTCCGGCAATCTGAGCCGAGGAACCCTTCTTCTGGGTCGGGTGGGCCAGGCGCCTGATGAGCGCCTCGGCATCGCGCACTGACAGGCCACGTGCGATGACCTCTCGGGCGGCGTTGCGTTGTCCGGCGGCGTCTGGCAATGCCAGGAGGGCACGGGCATGTCCCATCGACAGCGTCCCAGCCGTAAGCTCGGCGCGCACCTCTTCCGGCAGCTTGAGCAGCCGCATGTAGTTCGCCACTGAGCTGCGGTCCTTCCCCACGGCCGCGGCGATTTGCTCCTGGGTCAGTGCGAATTCGTCAGCGAGTCGCTGGTATGCGAGCGCCTCGTCCACGGGGTTGAGGTTCTCGCGCTGGATATTCTCGATCAGGGCAAGCTCGAGAAGTTGCTTCTCCGATCCTTCCGCCACTTCACGGATTACCACCGGCACCTTCATGAGCCCGGCCCGCTGCGCCGCGCGCCACCGGCGCTCGCCCGCAATAATGCGATAGGTGCCCCCAGTTCGGCGTACGAGGATCGGCTGGATGATGCCGTTCGCCTTAATGGAGTTCGCCAGCTCTTCAAGCTTCGCGTCGTCCATCTGAAGGCGTGGCTGTTGCTCGTTCGGTGCCAGCAGATCGACGTCGACCTGTAACGGCCCTCCGGATCGCTGGACGACGGGCTGCTCTTGGGCGTCTGGAATCAACGCGCTGAGGCCTTTGCCCAGCGCCGGGCGACGTTCGATCATGTCAGTGTTTCCTCATGGTAACGAAGGCAACTGAAATCGGCCTCTTGCCTTTGTGGGTCGGGTCACGCCGCGCGGCGGGCGAGCATCTCTTTGGCCAGCGCCACGTAGGCCGCCGCGCCGCGCGAGCGCTCGTCGTAGAGCACCGCCGGGATTCCGTGGCTGGGTGCTTCGGCTAGGCGCACGTTGCGCGGGATGATGGTGTTGAACACTTTCTCTTTGAAGAAATCGCGGACGTCACGGGCGACCTGCTGGCCAAGATTCGTCCGGTCGTCGTACATCGTCAGGAGAACACCCTCAATATCAAGCCCGGGATTCAGCGATCCGCGCACACGTCTCATCGTCCCGACAAGATCAGCCAGTCCTTCGAGTGCGAAGTATTCGCAATGAAGTGGAATCAGGACCGCATCGGCGGCAACCAGCGCGTTCAGCGTGAGAAGGCCCAGCGACGGGGGACAGTCGATGAATATGTGATCGAACTGCTCACGAAGCGGATCGAGCACTCGTTGCAGTCGGCGTTCTCGCTCCGGCAGGGACACCATCTCGATCTCGGCGCCCGTGAGGTTGCGATCTGCAGGCATAAGGAAGAGACGATCGACCTGAGTCGCCAGGATGAACGACTCTGGCGCGGCGTCGGACAGCAGCGCCTCGTAGACCGTTCCTCCCTCAGCCCGCTGCCCTTTCAGTCCGACACCACTCGATAAATTGCCCTGCGGATCGGTGTCAACGAGCAACACCCTGCCACCGCCAAGAGCAATTGCGGTGGCGAGGTTGATCGCAGTAGTGGTCTTGCCGACCCCCCCCTTCTGGTTCGCTACCGCGATAATTCGGCCGAGTGTCTGACTCTGCTGCTGTGTCATATGACCAATGTTTTAGATAGTCTCTGCCTACAGCAAAGATTAGTACCTGTGGCCGCTCTAGTCAAGGCCGGTGTTTCACGTGGAACGCGAATATATGGCGAACGTGGTGGTGTTCCACGTGGAACGACTAGTGGCCTGTTGCGTGCTTTTCGAGAACAACCAGTTGGCTTCGTGTTGATTCGGTGAGTGGGTAGGTGTTCCGTAATTCGAGTTGTGGGAGAGTGCCGCCAAGTGTCTCGCCGCCGTCTGTGCCACGAAACAGCATGATGTGCCCGCCTGGTCTTACAAAGGCCTGGAGGCTCATGAGAACCCGGGGTTCCACGCGCACGGCTCGGATGGTCAGCAGGTCGTGCGCTTCGTGCAGATCAGGCCGCGCCAAAAGTTCTTCAAATCTTGCTGTAACCACACCTGCCTCTAGCTCAAGCGCGCGGATTGCCTCGCGCAAGAACACAGATTTTCTAATCTTGGATTCGACCAGTAATAGATCGATGCCTGGGATGGCGAGCGCGAGTGGAATGGCCGGAGACCCACCGCCGCTGCCGACATCCATCACGCGTCTCGTCGAAGCCGACACGTGCATTGCTGCAATTAGCGGTTCGATTAGGAGCCGGTCGATCGTCTCCGGGGAAGGGTCAGAGAGGTCCAGGCCAGTCAGATTGATCTTGGTGTTCCAAGTCGACAGTAAGCGGAAATAAATCTCAAGCCTCTCACCAAGCCGGTCTGGAAGCGGAGCACCGGCGCGTCTGGCTCGGCGGCTAAGGCGACCCTGAAAGTCGCGGCTTGTCACGAAAGATCCGGCGCCAGCCGTCCGACAAACACGCCAAGTACTGCTATGGCGGCAGGTGTCATGCCTGGGATGCGCGATGCCTGACCAAGTGTCTCTGGCCTTACCTGTGAGAGGCGCTCAACAGCTTCTCTCGACAGCCCTGGTACCCGCGCGAAAGGAAATCCGTCGGGAATCATCCGCCGTTCATCGCGGCGCATACGCTCCGCTCGCGACGCCTCCTGTTTGAGATAACCGGCGTACTTGATGGCGATTTCAAGGCTGGCAATATCCTGGTCAGCAGAAAGAGCCCCAAGGTCGAGCGCGACGTCTCCCTTTTCGACGAGCGAGCTGAGGCGCACTTCTGGTTGCCGAATAAGCTGGGACGCCGGCACTCGATGGCCACCGTCGCTCCGTACGGTCGTGCTATTGAGCACGGAGAGATTCCGATCAAACCGATTGCGGAGCACTTCGAAGGCATCCCACCGGTCGTCGTCGACGAGGCCAAGTCGACGCCCGACTGGCGTCAGCCGGAGATGGGCGTTATCGATTCTCAATAGGAGCCTGTGCTCGGCACGCGAAGTAAACATCCGATACGGCTCAAGACATCCACGCGTGACGAGATCATCGACCAGAATGCCGATATAAGCCTCATCTCGCCCCAGCGTGAATGCTGGCTCTCGCCGCTGGGCCCTAACGGCGTTTATACCCGCGATGATGCCTTGCGCCGCTGCCTCTTCATACCCAGACGTCCCGTTGATCTGCCCTGCGAAGAAGAGGCCTGCGACCCGGTGGGTCTCGAGGTTTGATTTCAACTCCGTTGGTTGAACAAAGTCATACTCGACTGCGTAACCAGGGCGAATCATCTGGGCATCCTCGAGACCTGGCAGGGCGCGGACGATTTGTTCCTGGACTTCGCGCGGCAATGACATCGAAAAGCCGTTCACGTAGATTTCGGCGGCGTCCACACCCTCAGGCTCGAGATAAACCTGATGGCGCTCCCTCTCAGGAAACCGCATTATCTTGTCTTCGAGGGACGGGCAGTAACGCGGTCCGATTCCGCGTATCTGGCCGTTGAAGAGCGGGCTCAGACCGATGTGCTCCCGCACCAGCTCCCGCACGCGAGCGTTGGTGTGAAGCAGCCAGCAACTTACGCTGTTTGAAAGACGGCGTGTCGTTGCAAACGAGAACGGCACCGGTAGCGCATCTCCGCGCTCCTCAGAGAACAGCCCCCGTGCCGCAGCACCTGCGAAGTCGATACTGTCGCGATGCAATCGCGGTGGTGTGCCGGTCTTGAGGCGTCCAACTTGGAAGCCAAAAGATCTGATC
>CANJYC010000237.1 GCA_947478985.1 Acidobacteriota bacterium
GCGCTGCCGATGTGCGCGAAATACTTCCGCACGAACTCACCGGCGTTGCGCGTGTAGCCGAGATTGCGCACCGAGACGACCAGCGACTCGTTGACGATGCCGGCAATAATCGTCCACTTGACGTCCTCGAGCTGCAGGTAGAAGTCGGCGACGTAGGGGATGAAGTCCTCCCGTGGCGAGGCGCCGAGGAACGCGCAGAACACCTGTTCCACCAGTCGGCCGTTCTGCTTCGCCTTGAGCACGTACTCGAGCCGCTCCATCGTGATTTCAGCCCCCTCCATCTTCCGGATCAGGGCGGCATCGGCCAGCGGATAGAGATATGAGAACGCCTCGAGATCGACGCGGTTGGCCTGCCGGTTGAAAAACAGCGTGTCCGACTTGATCGCGTAAAGCATGGCTGTCGCGGTGCGTTCCGAGATGTTGCCGTCCACGGCGCGCAGGTGCTCGGTGAGGATCGTCGACGTGGAACCATAGTCGGCCCGGATGTCCTTGTACACCGCGCTGTACCCGGACTGCTCGGGATGGTGGTCGATCACCAGGTCGACGCGCTCGATGGCGCCGCCGAAGTAGCTGGGCTGCACGTCGACCATCGCGACGCGCTCGTAGTTGGACACGTCCTCAGGGGTGACGATCTCCACATGGATGTCGAGCAGATTCACCATCCGCTGGTTCTCGGGGCGCGTCACGCCGTGGAGCGCGCCGATGATTGCGGTCTGCTTGGTGCGCCGCAGGACGTTGCGCAGCGCCAGGCCACTGGCCATTGCGTCGGGGTCGGGATCGTGGTGCAGGAGAATCAGCACGCGGTCGGCATCGCTGAAGTAGCGCTGGTACTGCTGCACCTTGCGGCGGGTGATCGAGCGGCTGAACTCGGTGAGCAGGGGCCCGCCGAACAGCTCCGACATCGCCAGGTAGCGCAGTTCAGGGAACTGGGCCGTGAGCACTTCCTCGCGCTTGCGCGTGTCCGTGAGGCCGACGCCCAGCACATAGACCAGGGTCCCGCCGGCGTCGTGCACGGCATCGAGGAGCTTCTTCAGGCTCTTGCGTCCGGTGTCCTCGACGATGATGCAGGTGCCCGGGGTGATGTCGGCTTTGAGGTAGGTGTCGGTTCGCCCGAGATCCGCGGCTGTGACCGGGAGTCCGGCGTCGTGGAGGCGGCGGGCGACGGGCTTGCTCTCGACCAGAAAGTCCACGTCGAAGCTGGGCAGCAGGACCTGATTCAGCATCCTGACCACCACTTCCGTCTGGCAGACCGCGAGGCACCTCATGGTATTGACCGCATGGTTCTGGAACACCTGATTATATCCCCGTCGCCAGGACGGGCGAGCGCCGCCATGGTACGATGATGTGTTGGCCGCATCGTGGCGGCCCGCACCTACTGCCCATGTCATCGACGCACGATCGATTCGCGCTCGTCAGCAATTTTGAGATCCGTGGGGATCAGGTCCGCGCGATCCCTGAGCTCGTTGAAGGGTTGAACCGCGGTGATTCGCACCAGGTGCTGCTCGGGGTGACCGGGTCCGGCAAAACCTACACGATGGCGCAGGTCATTGCGACGGTGAACCGGCCGACGCTGGTGATGGCGCACAACAAGACGCTGGCCGCGCAGTTGTACCAGGAGTTCAAGCACTTCTTCCCGCACAACGCGATCGAGTATTTCGTCTCCTACTACGACTACTACCAGCCGGAGGCCTATGTGCCGGCCACCGACTCGTACATCGAGAAGGAAGCGACGATCAACGACGAGATCGACCGCATGCGGCTCTCCGCGACGCGGTCGCTGTTTGAACGGCGCGACGTCATCATCGTGGCCAGCGTATCGTGCATCTACGGCCTTGGATCGCCGGAGGCCTACTACGGCATGCTGCTGCCGCTCGAGGTGGGACAGCGCGTCGACCGCGATCAGATTCTCCGGAAACTTGTCGAGATCCAGTACGAACGCAACGACACCGAGTTCGGTCGTGGCACGTTTCGCGTCCGGGGCGACATCATCGAGGTCGTGCCGTCGTATGAAGAACGCGCGCTGCGTATCGGGCTCTTCGGCGACGAAATCGATGAGCTGGCCTGGTTCGACCCGCTGACCGGCAAGCTGCTCAAGCGCCTCGACAAGACCGCGATCTACCCGAAGTCGCACTTCGTCGCATCGCGTGACCGTACCAAGGCCGCCGTGGAGACAATCAGGCAGGAGCTCGAGGTGCGGCGCGGGGATCTCGAGAAGGAGGGGCGGCTGCTTGAAGCCCAGCGCCTGCACCAGCGGACGATGTTCGACCTCGAGATGATCCGGGAAATCGGCTACTGCCACGGCATCGAGAACTACGCGCGCCATCTCACCGGCCGGGCGCCTGGGGAGCCGCCGCCGACGCTGCTGGATTACCTGCCCGAGGACGCGCTGGTGGTCGTGGACGAGAGCCACCAGTCGGTGCCGCAGGTGCGCGGCATGTTTGCGGGCGACCGCGCGCGCAAGGAGGTCCTGGTCTCCTATGGCTTCCGACTGCCATCCGCGCTCGACAACCGGCCGCTCAGCTTCGCGGAATGGGAAGCGCGCGTGCGACAGGTGGTCTTCGTCTCGGCGACGCCAGGACCCTACGAGTTGAGCAAGTCGGGGGGCGTGGTCGTGGAGCAGGTGATCCGGCCGACCGGGTTGATGGATCCGCCGGTGGACGTGCGGCCGGTGAGCGGGCAGGTGGACGACCTCCTGAAGGAGATTCGCGACCGGGCCTCGCGACGGGAGCGCGTGCTGGTGACGACGCTGACCAAGCGGATGGCCGAGGACCTGACGACCTACTATCAGGAACTCGGAGTCCGCGTGCGGTACCTGCACTCCGACATCGACACCCTTGAACGTGTCGAGATTCTCCGCGAACTGCGGCGTGGCACCTTTGATGTGCTCGTCGGGATCAATCTCCTCAGGGAAGGGCTCGATCTCCCGGAGGTCTCGCTCGTGGCCATTCTGGACGCGGACAAGGAAGGGTTCCTGCGATCGGCCGGAGCCCTGATCCAGACGTCAGGCCGGGCCGCGCGCAACATCCATGGCCAGGTGATCATGTACGCGGATACGATCACAGCATCGATGAAGACCGCGCTGCACGAGATGGAGCGCCGCCGGGTGCGGCAGGCTGCCTATAACCAGGAGCACGGCATCACGCCGGAATCGGTCGTCCGAGCGATCGATGACGTCATGTCGAGCGTCTACAGTGCCGACTACTCGACGCCCGCACTGCCGGCCGATGGCCGCGATCGCTTCGCCACGCAGGCAGAGCTCGACGCGGAACTCCAGCGGCTCGACCGGGAGATGAAGTCGGCGGCGGCCAATCTCGACTTCGAACGCGCAGCGTCGCTGCGCGACCGGCTCAAGGTGCTGCGCGACCGCGAGCTCGGGCTCACGGACCTTCCAGTGGCGGGCTGACCGATGCAGACAGCGTTGATTCGATGGTTCAAGGCAGCGGCGCTCGAGGTGCAGGAATACGTCATCCTGACCCGGGCCGCCGTCCGCGGCGTGTTCTCGCGTCCCTACTACGCCCGTGACATTGTTGAGCAGTTCGAGGCCATCGGCATTGGTTCGCTGAGCGTGGTGCTGATGACGGGCTTCTTCACCGGTGCGGCGCTGGCGCTGCAGAGCGGCCAGACCATGGACCGCTACGGCGCGCGGTCGTTTGTCGGCCAGCTGGTCAGTGCCTCGATGATCAGGGAACTCGGACCCGTGTTGACGGGCCTGATGCTGGCCGGACGGGTCGGCTCCGGTATCGCAGCCGAGATCGGATCCATGGTCGTCACCGATCAGATCAACGCCCTGAGGGCGCTCGGCACGGACCCGGTCAGGAAGCTGGTGGTGCCCCGCGTGCTGGCCGGCTTCTTCATGGCACCCATCCTGACGGTCATTGCGGATACGGTCGGGCTCATCGGGGGCTGGATCATTGCCATCACGGACCTGCGCATCAGTTCGAGCGTGTACTGGAAGTCGGTCACCGACGGGCTGTACATGCAGGACGCCTGGATGGGGCTCATCA
>CANJYC010000238.1 GCA_947478985.1 Acidobacteriota bacterium
ATCAACGACCTCATCCAGCAGTTCGGGACGCCGGTCTTCGTGAAGATCGACGTCGAAGGCGCGGAACTCGAGGTCCTCGCCGGCCTGCCGTGTGCGGTGGCGCTCGTCTCGTTTGAATATCTGCCACAGGCGCTGGACCTGGTGGACGCCTGCGTGGCGCGACTCACCGCGCTCGGCCCGTATCAATTCAACTGGTCACCCGGCGAGACGTTCACGCTCTCGAGTTCAGCGTGGATCACCGGCCCGGAACTCCTCTCAGCGCTACGCACACCAGACGCCCGGCGCTCGTCCGGAGATGTCTACGCCCGGCTCACCGGCTGAGCGGCGGTCTGACTCAGGACTTGAACGGGCACGGCCGTTGCGGACGAGGTCCGCGATGATAGGATCCGGCCTTCCGCCGGTGCCCAATCGTCTGAGGATTTCGGCCGATGACTCCCACTGAGATGGAAGCCCTGATCATGAATCTCGATAAACGAACCTCGCGCATCGAGCAGATTCTGCCTACACTGGCGACCAAGGATGATCTCAGGTTGGGACTGGCCGAGACCGAATCCCGCATGCACGAGAAGTTCGAGGAAGCGCGCCGTTACGCGCTCGTCCTCACCGAGTCGGTGCGCGACGACATCCGGATGGTTGCGGAGCATCTGGCCGGGTTGATCGAACAGGGTCCGCAGGGCCGCTGACCGGCCAGTTCCAGCCGGTCCGTGGAAGCCAGCCTATTCAAGCCGATGCCGGCGATGCCGATTCAATGGGCATGGCCACCGGACAGGCATTCGTCGACGTGCTCGACGATCTGCTGGACGCCGGTCCCGGCACACCCGACTCCCACCTTCCCATCCCCGTAATCCGGTTCAACGGTGGCATCGCCACCCAGCCGTTCACCTGGCGCGATCGGCGGCTCAGTCCAGCCACAGCAGGCCAGCGAGGCAGCGTCCTGCGGACCACGCAAGCGCCTTCAGCCACGTCGCACGCCACACTGGCTCCCGCACTGGCGTGCACAATACCTCTCGAACCCGCGCCTGTTACGCAGAAGCACCGGCACCTCACCAGCGCCCAACGGCAAGCGCTCGACACGCTGGTGGCGCTCGGCGCCAGGCTCGATGACGCGTTCACTGCGCGCGACCTGCACTCGGCGTTCCGAACGCTCGCGCGCCGGTATCATCCCGATCGCCATCCCGGCCTCGATGCGCACGGCACCGCGAACTTGGCCGACACGTTCGCCCGCGTGCGCGACGCATGCGACCAGCTCAAGGCCGTCGCCGAGGTCGTTCACTAAGACACGGCCGGTGGCCGACCGGCGCTGTTCACGCTCCGCTACCGGCGCTGGATATTGAGACCGTCCACCTGCACATCGAGCAGGTGATTGATGCGGACGCCGACGATGCCGTCGGTCTTGAGCCCCGCCTTCGGCGCGCTGTACACCACCGTGCCATTGACGACGCAGGTGATGGTGTCACCCGCCACGCGCAGTTCAAGAGCGTTGACCGCCTGGCCGTTCGCGCCAGGCTTGGCCACGGCGGCGTGCGGCGTGTAGGTCTTCACGTCGGTCACGTTCTCGCCGTCGCGACGGCGAACCAGAAACGTCCCCTCCTGCGACACGACGAAGTAGAGGTAGGCCTGCTGCGGGCCCTCAAGATTGCTGCCGCCGACGATCAGCCCGTAGAAATTATTGTGACCGCTTGGCTTCTGCAGGGTGAAGGTGGCGCGTGCGGTGAAGTTGCCCATGGCCGTCTGCGCCGGGTTCCAGAACGTGCCGGCCGGCCCACCCGTGACGCGGAATCCCTTCCCTACTGCGACGGTCTTGAGTTGTGCCGTGTCGTCGGGATCGGATGCGCTGGTGCTGCGATCGACACGCACGCGCAGGCCGTCCGGTGCCTGTGCGGCAAGCGGGGTCATACAGAGCATCACGAGCGCGGCGAGTAGCAATCGGTTCATATGAGGCCTCCTCGTTAACGATACCAGACCGGTGTTCTATCATCTTCAGGTGGGTCCAAAGAGCAACGCGCGCATCGTTTACTCCACCGCCACCAGCGGCACCTGCCCCGGCTGCGGCTGGCCACAGCGCGACTGCAAGTGCAGCAGCCAGCGCGCTGCGAATGCGGCAGTGCCGGACCGCATCGTCGCCAAGCTGCGGATGGAGAAGAAGGGGCGCGGCGGCAAGACGGTCACCGTAGTCTTCGACCTGCCCAGAAATGAGGTGTTCCTGAAGGATCTCTGCGCCGAGCTCAAGCGCGCTTGCGGCACCGGCGGCGCCGTAAGCGAGGACACCGTGGAACTGCAGGGCGACCTGAGGGAGCGGGTGCGTGAGGTGTTGCTGAAGAAGGGCTACAT
The DNA here is from genome assembly GCA_947478985.1 of Acidobacteriota bacterium. Lineage (GTDB taxonomy): Bacteria > Acidobacteriota > Vicinamibacteria > Vicinamibacterales > UBA2999 > CANJYC01. Next base: position 2,332 of record CANJYC010000238.1, read on the forward strand.
CGTCAAGGGCTGACCGCTGAGCCATCACCATCGTGGGTGTCATGCCGGATCTGTAATTGCCCTGACAAATCAAGGCACCGATGCCTTCCAGATAACACCAACTGCTTCAATGTGTTACGCACGACTCTCGGCAGGAACTGCGGCTGGACCGTTCCATGCAGGTATCGGTTCAATGGCAATGTGCAACCCAGTGGACGTCCCTCGACAGGCATGGCTGTTCGTCCGACAGGACGAATCCATCCGGCTGACCAAGCTCACGCTCGGCGCCACACTGCTCGTCTTCGGCCCGGGCGCCACCGAACACTCCCACCATTTCGACACCGACGCCACCCTCGAGGAGTTCCGCTCGTGGTACCAGGCGCGCCTCTTCCAGGACGGATGGGCTCTCGAACAGGTGCCTGACCGGAGGAAGGAACGCCGCGCGCCACCTCCCGGCAGCGATCGCCGACGTCTGCGCGAGGTCTAGAACGCTCAGGCGCACAGTCGCTGCCCGCCCTTGCCACGATGATGGACCGGAAAGACATCGTGCCCAAGGAAGACCTGAAGCGCATCAGGCGATAAGATCGGGCGGATGACGCAGGCCGCTTCCATTCCCGTACTCACCACCCTGAACACTCTGATGGCCGAGGTCGTTGACCTCCGCCGCGCAGCCGATCTCCTCGAGTGGGACGAACGCGTCTACATGCCGCCCGGGGGCGCCGAAACGCATGGCGAGGTCGGGGCCACGCTGCGGCGGCTCGCCCACGAAGCCTTCACGCGCGACGAGGTTGGGCGCGCGCTCGAGGCCGCAGCCGCCGCACTCCGCGGACACGACCCCGACAGCGACGCCGTCCGGCTCCTCAAGGTCACGGCCCACGACTACGCAAAGGCGGTACAGGTGCCGGCCGCGTTCGTCGCCGAGCACACACAGGCCACATCAGCCGCGCAGAACGCCTGGGTCACGGCACGCGCCGGCTCCAACTTTGCGGCGTTTCAGCCGCATCTTGAAAAGATCGTCGCACTGAAGCGCCAGTACGTGACGTTCTTCCCTGCCGGCGCCCACCCCTACGATGCGCTCCTCGACGACTACGAACCCGGCATGACGGCAGCGGACGTGACGCGCGTCTTCGACGCGCTGCGGCCGCGACAGGTGGCGCTCATCCGCGCCATCGCCGATCGTCCGCAGGTGGACGACGCCTGCCTGCAGCTCCCTTACGTGGAAAAGGACCTCTGGGATTTCGCCGTGGAGGTCATCACGGCCTTCGGCTTCGACTGGAGCCGCGGGCGGCAGGACAAGTCCGCGCACCCATTCGCCATGGGGCTCGGCTGTGACGACGTGCGGATCACGACGCGGTGGGTCGAGGGGCAGCCGCTCTCGCTCCTCTTTGGCACGATGCACGAGGCCGGGCACGCACTCTACGAGCAGGGCGTCAGCCCGCGCTATCACCGGACGATGCTCGAGGGCGGCGCTTCGCTCGGTGTGCACGAGTCGCAGAGCCGACTCTGGGAAAACCTCGCCGGACGCTCCCGCCCGTTCTGGCGCCACTTCTATCCGATGCTGCAGGCGCGGTTCCCGTCACAGCTGGGCGCGGTCCCGCTCGATCAGTTCTACCGCGCCGTGAACAAGGTGGTGCCGTCGCTCATCCGCGTCGAAGCTGACGAGGCCACGTATAACCTGCACGTGATGCTGC